>CAJFMW010000036.1 GCA_904392525.1 uncultured Eisenbergiella sp. | reverse complement strand
CACGCAGGTGGCGCAGTTGCTGTTGTGCTGGGAAAGGATCAGCTCCACGTTGGTCCTGCGCACGGAACGCACCTTGGGAGAATTGGTGAAAAGCACCATCCCCTCCTCCACCGGATTGTTGCAGGCGGTGACCAGCTTCACCTTCCCCTGCACCTCCACCACGCAGACCTTGCAGGCGCTGATCTCGTTGATTCCTTCCAGATAACATAAATGGGGAATGATGATTCCCGCAGAGGCCGCGGCCTTCATGATCGTGGTGCCTTCCGGCACGCTGATTTTCTTATTGTCAATCGTCAGTGTCACCATATCGCTGCCCGGCCTCCTTTCAGATTTCCATATCCGTAATGGTCGCACCGCAGGCAGCGCGCCGCCTCCTGCGCAGCTTCCTCCTTCGTCATGCATCGCTCGATCTCGCTGAAGTCACATCTGCGCTCTCCCGCTTCCCGCTCGGACATGTTCACACGGCCGCAGGGATGCTTGTCGGCATAATTCACCTGCGGAATCTCCACGTCACAGGAAATGACATGATGATACCCAAGATATTCATCGATGTTGGCCGCCGCCACCTTTCCTGCGGCGATGGCGCGGATGACGGTTGCCGGTCCGGTCACGCAGTCACCGCCAGCGAAGATGCCGGGGATATCCTTGACCGTACTCTCGGCAAGCGCCTCGATGACGCCCCGTTTTACCGGAACGCCGGAGTCCTCAAAATGACGGGATTCGATGCCCTGGCCCACAGCTACCACCACGATGTCGCAGGGGATGCGCTGCATGGGCACCTGCGCCTTCACCGGGCGCGCCCGTCCCCAGGCGTCGATGGGGCCGATGATCTGGGGCTGTACCCAGAGAGCTGCCACTTTCCCGTTTTCATCCGCTTCGATGCGCACGGGCGCCTTCAGGCTGTAGAGTTCCGCCCCCTCTGCGATGGCACCCTCCACTTCCTCCGGAAGCGCCGTCATATCCGACTGCCTTCTCCGGTAGGCGATGCCAACCTTTTTCGCGCCCAGGCGGATGGCGGAACGGGTGCAGTCCATGGCCACATTTCCACCGCCCACCACCAGCACGGTCTTTCCGGTGAAATCCGGTGGATTGTTATCTCCGATATTCCGAAGCATCTCCACCGCAGAGATCACGCCCTCGGCGTCCTCTCCTTCAATGCCGATCTTTTTATCATTGTGCGCGCCGATGGCGATATAAACCGCGTCAAAATCCTCTCTCAGGCGGCTCAGGGAAATATCGTTCTCCCCGTTTCCGATATTCACGCCCGTATGTACCTCCACGCCTGTGGAGAGAATGGCCTCGATGTCCTCATCCAGCCGCTCCCTGGGGAAGCGGTAATTGGGAATACCGTAGCGGAGCATACCGCCCAGCTGGCTCTTCTGCTCGAACACCACCGCGTGGTGTCCCATCAGCTCCAGATAATAGGCCGCAGAAAGGCCGCCCGGCCCGCCGCCCGCAATGGCGATCCGCTTGCCGGTAGAGGGCGCCTTTTCCGGAACGGTCACCGTATTCGCTCTGGCGTTGTCCACCGCCATGCGTTTTAACCCCCTGATGTTTACGGAGCTGTCAATCATGTTTCTGCGGCAGCGCGCCTCGCAGGGATGCTCGCAGATCAAAGCACAGGCCGTAGGGAACGGATTATCCTTGCGGATCAGCTTCACCGCATCCGCATAGCGCTCTTCTCCCACCAGCGCGATATAGCCCGGGATATCAACCCCTGCAGGACACAGGGCCACACAGGGCACCGGCTGCGTGATGGAATAGGAGCATTTTCCATGCTCGATATGATAAATGTAATCGTCCCGGATGCCCTGCAGCCCGGCCAGCACCATGTGCGCGGCCTCAAAGCCGATGGCGCAGTCGGCGGAATCTGTGATGTTGTTCGCGGTCTCTTCGATCAGAGCCAGCGTATCCATCGTCGCCGTCCCGTCCAGAACCTGCTCCAGGAGGTTTTGCAGCTGCCCGAGCCCGATCCGGCAGGGCACGCACTTTCCGCAGGTCTGCGCGTGACACAGCTTCAAAAACGAAAGCTGAAGATCCACCGGACAAAGTCCCGGCGGACTGGCGACAATATGACGCTCCAGATCCTTGTACAGCCGTTCTACGGTAAGCTGTGCCTGATCCGGTGTGCTGATTTTTAATCGGCTCATAAAAGCATTTTCCCTTCCTTTCCCCCGAAATCAAAACATCTTGCTGCCATTTTGACACAGGCCCCTCACATTCCTGTGCCTTTTTACGATATTCTATCATGACAACCGGATTTTTTCCATAATTATTGACTGTTTTTCTCAACTGATCCGCCTGTTATTTGTATAGTTTTTAAGAACAGACAAGAAAATGAACGGCTGGCCTGGGCGCATACAAAAAGAATCCCGCAGGCGGGATTCTCCACCAGCCCGCGACGCGGCTGAAAAATCAGCTGAAATCGCAGACTGGCTCCATATTCAGAAATTTTTAAATTCCCCGTTCTATTTCAGTATCACCGTAGAAATACTGTTTCCAGGCAGCGTAAAACGGGCTGTCTTTCCTTCCACCCGGAACTGAACCGGTTTGCGCTGCTCTCCTGAATGCAGCAGCACAGCCACACAGCTTCCATCAGGATTGCGGGCCGCGGTCATCTCAATCTCCGGAGAATAGCAGGAATGAGCGATGCGCACAGCACCCGGCTGAATGTAACGGCTGAAGTGTCCGATGGCATGGAACATGGGCTTATATTCCACCGTATCGGTATCCGTATGGCAGATCACCGGCGCGCCGCAGTAATTTCCAACATGATTCGGCCCTCCGATTTCATCCAGCACCAGATTCCAGTCAATCCAGCTGTTCATTCCATGGTTCAGATCGCCGATGATGTCATGGGCGTACTTTCTCGCGTGACGCATGTCATCTCCCGCTTCCTCTCCGAAACGTGCCAGTTCCACACAGCCCTCGCTGTGCATAAGCTTCAGCTCCGGATAGTCCTCTCTCACCATGGAAAGAGTCTCAAAGTGATCTCCCGTATACCAGTGATAGGCAACGCCCTCGATCATGTTCTTCGTCGTTTCATCCACGATATCGCGGGTACGCTCATAGACCCGTTCCTTGTTGTGGTCCCAGATATAGATACCCACATGCCCAAGGCCGTTTTCCTGAAGCGCAGGATACAGGAAATCTCTCAGGAAGGTTTTTTCCTCCTCCGGCGTATATTCACAGGAATCCCAGGTCTGAACGGCGAGCGGCTCGTTCTGCACGGTCATGAAACGGATCGGGATACCGGCCTTCTCATATTCCTTGAGATAACGCACAATGTAGTCTGCATATGCCTGATAGCATTCCGGCTTCAGATGTCCGCCGCCGTTGCGTACACCGGTCTCCTTCATAAAGGCCGGAGGGGACCAGGGAGATAAAAGCAGGCTGACAGGCTTTCCAGCCGCAGCGAATACCTTTTTCACCAGAGGCTGTACATATCTGGCGTCCCGCTCCAGGCTGAAATCCCCAAATCCCGGATCATCGGGATTGCTGACAGCGCAGTAGTTTTCCAGTGAAAAATCGCAGCTGTCCATATGTACCCTGCCCAGCGTGTAGCCAAGCCCGCCCTCTCCATAACAGGCCTGCACCACCCGGTCAAAATTTTCCCCGCTCATACGGCTTAACGCATAGCCCGCCGATTCCGTCAGGGCAGCACCGAAGCCTTCAATGGTCTGATAGGATTTCTGCGGATAGAGGTTGATTACCTCCATTTCAAAGTTTTTCGCATCCGGAATCAGCCCGATTTCGTAATGCTGCTGCGTCACCTCCTTCCCCTTCAGAATCGTCGTCTCCATCGTAAGCTGTTTCATTTCTGACAGTCTCCCTTCTCTTTTTTCAGCTCTCTTTTATTTTTAATCAGCGTACCGGGCATACGCCGTTTACGCACTCCGAATCCCCAATATCGAGTTCCGTCTCGTCATGCTCATAGCGGGAAAGCAGAGATGGATTGAAAGGCTTCATAGCCGCACGGCGGCGCTCATATTCCGCCTCATCAATGGCCTCATAGGGCAGCAGCTCATAAAAGCTGTCGTCATAGCTCAGGAAAGAAAGAGCTACCACATCGTCCCAGTTGTCCCAAACCCACTGTTCCACCTCATCCCATTCATGATCCCTCACATGAACGGTGATGGAGCAGTTGTGATCCACATAGTGCTGCATGAACATTTTGTAATTTTCCAGCTGTTCCACTGCGGACACATCCGCTTTTACCCGTCCGGCCGGCGCTTTCACCGGAAATTCAACCACTTTGGTCACCGGATCATCCGGATCCTGTCCCACCTCAGGAAGCACCGGATAACCCAGGTCCTCACATACCCGGCAGAGCGGGTCCGTGGCGGTAATCCTGATCCGGCGGATATAATAGGGAGCATGGGAATAATGTACCCCGCTGGAAACGGTGGGAAGCAGAGAAAGCGTTCCCTCCGGCTTAATGGTGGTCACCAGAAGCGGCTCCTTTCCTCCCAGTCTCGCCGCGATCTCTTTCGCCCCGCTGTGCGCGGTCTGGCGCAGCTCCTTAAGAAGACTGATCTGCTCCTCCCTGTCCATCTTTGTGGCATTTACCATGTCCTGCCATCCGGTCATGGAACAGCCCAGCAGGCGGTCACGCTGCTGCACGCTGTTCCAGCTGTGCATCTCCAGCTCCCGGCAGGTCATACGGTAGCCGGCCCGGGCCGAGAGCCGCTGCGCTTCCAGAAGCGCCTTTTTATCCAGCACTCCATCCTTTACAAAGCCCATCACGTTTACCGTGGTCAGATTGCAGAGCCCATGGCTGTCCAGCAGAATCTCTCCGCACGGATTGCAGCCGTTGAAGTTCGGCCTGCGCTTCGCTCCGGCTTCCTCATTAATCCAGCCGGGTTCTCCCGAATAACGCATCTGCTGCAGATGCCAGTGCAGTTTTTCTCTTGTGGGCTTCTTCTGATAATAAATGGAATTGTTGCTCATCTGGCGGTGGGCGATGTTTTTATCAATCTCCCAGCGCCCGTTCACCTGGCGGTACAGATGACTCTTGGCCTGAATACAGGTCTCGTCATCCGCATCGATCAGACCGATCTCCGAGGTGCGGCGTACACCGCCGGACACCACGTTTTCACCGATGATATTGGCAATATCCAAAAGATCAATGGGCTTTAAGGTCACCCACTGCGCGCCCTCCCGGCTTCCTGCCGCAGCAATCACCTTGTGAATCTTATCGATCATGGTCATCATGGAGCCGTAGCCGCTGGCCGTTCCTCCAAAGGTTTTCAGCCTTTCTCCCTTGGGACGGATGGAATCATAGACCACCACCAGCCCTTCGATACCGCGGTACTCCCGATTGGTCAGAATATCAAAATAGTGGGTCAGCGCCTGCGCCCAGCCCTCCTTGGAATCGCCGATGGTCAGCGTGGCCACGTCACGGCTGAATGTCAGATCCGTGTATTCCAGCCGCTCTCCCGCAGGCTTCGGATCATAGGACTTATGCAGAATCCGAAGATCCGTGCGCGCCGGCGGAAGCTTATCCGCATCAGACTGCAGGACACGCACCCCTACACCGCTTCCCACCATCAGAAGATAAAACAGATCGTGGTAGGCGGAAAAACTGTCGATCACAGTGAACGCACAGTTATAATTTGCCATTGGGTACTGGTCGGCGACCGGCGTTCCTCCCACCCACAAGGTGCGGCCGGAAAGGAACTGGCGCATATGATAAATATTGTCATACAGCTTTTCCGCTTCTTCCCTGGATGTGGGCGCCAGAGAGCAGTTATACTCCACCGCACGGCGCACCGTTTCCCACCAGAATTCCCTGCGGCCCAGCCTGGGGAGGAATCTGGAATAAGTACGGGTATAGACAAAAGCGCCCAGCTGTTCCATGGGATTGGGGGCATGCTTGTAAGGGCTTAAAAATTCGCGGGACAAAAGCCCGTCCTTCTCTGCGCCTCCGCTTCTCTCCTTCTCCTTTTCCAGCCGGTAACGAATGTATGCCTTCGCCGTCTGGTAATATTTCTGCTCGAACAGAGTTTCCTCCACCGTATCCTGAATCGTTTCAATATCCCAGATTTCCTCTTTTCTCGCGCGAAGCTTCTCCGTCACAGCCCCTGTAATGCGCTCAATTCCTTCTTCATTATGTTCTCCCGCAGCTGCGGCCGCAAGAGAGACTGCCCTGGAAATGAAACCGGGGTCAAAGGGAACCACCTTCCCGCTCCTTTTTCGTACGTTCATATTCAAACCTCCAGCCTTCTTTTCAACAACATGCACCATATATAGTATAGCATCCGCCTCGGTCTGTCAATATATAGTGTTTTCATTCAGAACCCCATCGTTACGTTTAAACCTTCGGCAGAACTGTAACACCGCTTCTTTCATGATCCAGATGCACGTCCATCTGCGGATAGGGGATTCCGATTCCGTTGTCGTCAAAAGCGTATTTGATATCCTCCAGCATTTTCCAGCGGACAGTCCAGTAGTCCTCCGTCCTGGTCCAGAAGCGCACACCGAGAACCACCGCGCTGTCTCCCAGCTCGTCCACGAAAATATTATAGTCCAGTTCTCTGCGCACCCTCTCTTCCTGCACCAGAAGCTCCTCCAGCACCAGCTTCGCCTTCCGGATGTCCGATTCATAGGAAATTCCCACCTTAAGCTCCACCCGTCTGTTTTCTTCTCTGGTCACATTCGTGATTCCGGTGTCCGAGAGCGGGCCGTTTGGAAGAATGATGGTCTTATTGTCCATGGTGGCCAGCTTGGTATAGAAAACCGTGATCTCCGACACCGTTCCTTCGCTGTTGTAGGTGGACTCTATAATATAGTCCCCAACCCGGAAGGGATGCAGGATCATGATCATGATGCCGCCGATGCAGTTCTTCAGGCTTCCCTGAAAGGCAAGACCCACCGTGACGGTGGCGGAGCCGAGCACAGTGGCGATGGTCGCCGCATTGATGCCAAGATGCAGGGCAATCTGAAAGATCAGAAAGGCATACAGGATCACCCGGACACAGGAATCGATGAACTTTCCTGCCTGTCCGGCGGCTCCCGTGCGCACAAGAGCCTTTCCGACCAGCTTCCGGATCAGACTGATCACGCGGGAGCCGATCAAAAATGTGACAATGCAGAAAACAACACGCACCAGCAGATCGATCAGGGACTGGGGAGCAGCCTGCAGAAGCTGCTGTCCGACCGCCAGTTCTTCGGAAACCTCCGTTTCCGAAGAAAGAAGCGTCAGAAAACTCCATCCCGGTACCACTCCTGCCGTTGCTGTCATGAATGCTGCTGCCCTGTCCCAAATCATCTATTTACTCCGTTCCTTCCCCGTTTTCTTCTGTTTCCGTTGTTTCTGCCGTCTCCGTCATCCGTTTTCGCGGCTTCGTTACCCTGACAGGCTTTTCCACCTCACCGTTTTCAGAAATCTTCGCCTCGGCGGCGAATACCTTTTCCTCCAGCTCTTCCTTCAGGGTCTTCGCGCTGCGGCCCGACGCCGTTTTCTTCGCGCTCTTTTTCTTTCTGGCCGCTTCCTTTTCCTTACGCGCCTTTTCCGCCTTCTTTCTGGCGATTTCCTTCAGTTCTTCCTTCGTGTAGGGCTGATAGGAGAAAATGCTGACGCTTAAGGGAGCCTGCGTCATCCTGATGGAATATTCCCTTCCATCCCATTCTTCCTCCGCAGCCGTCTTCACTCTGGGGTTCGTCCTTCCCTGTCCGCCGTATTCCTTCGCGTCAGAGTTGAGAATCTCCTTATATTTTCCGTTCAGAGGCACGCCGACCTGGAAGCCTTTTCTTTCCACGTTCGCGAAATTCACCACCACCAGAAGCATGTCCTCATCCTTCTTTCCCTTGCGTACAAAGGAAAGGATACAGTCGTTGGCGCTGATGCAGTCAATCCACTCAAAGCCGTCCCAGCTGGTATCCTTCTCGGAAAGAGCCGGTGCGGAGGTATAGAGATGATTCAGCGCCTTCACAAATTCCTGCAGGCCCTTATGGTCCGCTTCTTCGGTGAGATACCACTCCACCTCTCTGTTTTCATTCCACTCGTCGTATTCCCCGATATCCTGTCCCATGAACAGAAGCTTCTTGCCGGGATGACACATCATATAGCCGTAACTGGCCTTCAGGTTGGCAAACTGTTCCTCTCTGGTTCCCGACATCTTGCCCAGCATGGACGCCTTTCCGTGCACCACCTCGTCATGGGAAAGCACCAGCATGAACCGCTCGCTGTAGGCATAAACCATGCTGAAGGTGAGCATGTTATGACAGCCGGAACGGAAGTAGGGATCCTGTCTGATATAATTCAGAAAATCGTTCATCCAGCCCATGTTCCACTTCATGTCAAAGCCGAGGCCGCCTTCCTCCTGGCTTCCCGTAACCAGCGGCCAGGCGGTGGATTCCTCCGCAATGGACAGAGCGCCGCGCCCTCTCTTATGGATCATGCTGTTGACATGCTTTAAAAATTCCACAGCCTCCAGGTTCTCATTTCCGCCATAGATGTTGGCCACCCATTCGCCGTCCTGCTTTCCATAATCCAGATAGAGCATGGAGGCCACCGCGTCCATGCGGATGCCGTCGGCATGGTACTGTTCAATCCAGAACAGGGCGTTTGCGATCAGATAGTTGGATACCTGAGGCCTTCCGTAGTTGTAGATCAGCGTCCCCCAGTGAGGATGTGCTCCCTGTCTGGGATCCAGATGCTCATACAGACAGGTTCCGTCAAAAGCGGAAAGGCCGTAGGTATCCCTGGGGAAGTGCGCAGGCACCCAGTCCAGAATCACGCCGATTCCCGCCTTATGCATCTCGTTCATGAAATACATGAAATCCTCCGGCGTGCCGTATCTGGCAGTGGGCGCGTAATAGCCGATCACCTGATAGCCCCAGGAACCGTCGAAGGGATGCTCCATGATGGGCATCAGTTCGATATGGGTATACCCCATCTCCTTCACATAGGAAATGATAGCAGGGGCCAGTTCCCGATAATTGCAGTAGGGTCTGTCGTCCTCCGGACGCTTGAAGGAACCCAGGTACAGCTCATAGACGCTGACCGGCGCATTGCTGTAGTCCGTCTTTTCCCGCTTCTTCAGCCACTCCTCGTCCTCCCAGGCAAAGCCGGAAATATCCCGGATCACAGAGGCCGTATCCGGACGGAGCTGCTGGCCAAAGGCATAAGGGTCCGCTTTCAGGTAGGTGAGGCCGCCCTTCGTCTTCAGCTCATATTTATAATTCTGCCCTTCCAGCTCGCCGGGGATGAACAGTTCAAAGATTCCGGAATCCCACAGCCGTCTCATCTGGTGAACACGGCCATCCCAGTGGTTAAAGTCTCCCACCACGCTCACCCGCAGAGCGTTAGGCGCCCAGACCGAAAAATGCACCCCCTTTGTGCCGTCGATGGTACACACATGCGCACCCAGCATATTGTAGGCTTCATAGTGGATGCCTGCCGCGAAACGGTCCGTATCCTTTTTGCTGATCACCGGGGCGAAACGATAGGGATCACCCTCCACCTTCACCGTGCCGTCCGGCCAGGTCACCCGGTACTGATAGGACGGAACCTCTTTTCCCGGAATCAGAGCCGCATAATACCCGGCCTCGTCTGCAAGCTCCATTTCCACTTCCTTTCCCGTATCGGGAAACACAAGCTCCACCTTCTGCGAATCCGGCCAGAACGCCTGAAACACGATGGCATTTCCCGCCGCATGAGGCCCAAGCAGTCTGTGGGGATTATCCTCCTCTGAATAGATGATCGCCTCGATTTCCGGCCAGTTCATCAGCTTATACAGTTTGTCCTTCATATCAGATCCCTCTTCCTTCCCTCTTTTTTCATTCTTTTTCCATATGATGAAGAATATCCGCATGGACATCCTCTTCATCCTTCAGACTGTGAATAAAAAGCCCGCTTCTCAGCTTCGGCTCAAACCAGGTGGACTTCGGCGGCATCAGAAGTCCTGCGTCCGCCACAGAAAACAGCTCCCCGATGGATGTGGGATACAGGGAAAAGGCTGCGGCGCAGTCCTGCTCACACCGTCTTTCCAGTTCCTTCAGCCCCCTGATTCCTCCTACAAAATCAATTCTTTCATCCGTTCTGGGATCTGTGATTCCAAGGACCGGTTCCAGAATCATTCGCTGCAGAACGGCCACGTCCAGTTCCCGAACCGGATCGGGCTTTCGAAGCGAATCTCCTGCCGTTCCCGCTTTCCCGTATTGTTCTCCGATCTCCGGCTTCCGGACCAGACGGTACCATTTCTTTTGCAGATACAGACCGAACCGCCCCTTTCTTTCCGGCCGGTAAGGCCCTTCTTCCGGAGTGATTTCAAAGATCTCTTCGATTTTTCGTAAAAATTCCTGCGGCGTCAGGCCGTTCAGATCCCGGATCACCCGGTTGTATTCCAGGATGGTGAGCTGATCATCCGGAAACAGGACGGACAGGATGAAATTAAAGGGCTCCTCTCCTGTATAATCCGGGCATCTGCGCCTGCATTCCTGCGCCACGCGGACGGCAGAAGCACAGCGATGATGCCCGTCCGCTATGTACAGCCTTTCCACCTTTTCAAACGCCTCATGAACCGCCCGGATATCCTCTTTTCTGCCGATCCGCCAGACCCGGTGGCTGATGCCGTCGGGGGAGGCAAAATCATACAGGCAGGCCTCCCTTCTGCAGCGCTCCGTAACGGTCGTAACCGCCTTTGCCGCGCGATAGGCGAGAAATACCGGACCGGTCTGCGCCTCACAGGCCCTCACATGCCGGGTCCTGTCCTCTTCCTTATCGCTTCTCGTATTTTCATGCCTGCGGATCACACCATTCAGATAATCGTCCACCGACACACAGGCCGCAATCCCCGTCTGGACACGCCCCTGCCATTCCAGCTCATATATATAATAACAGGGCTCCGCCTCCTGCTGAAGGCTGCCCTCCTTCATCCATTGCCGTAAAAGCGTTCCCGCCCGTTCATATACGCGGTCCTCCGTAACGTCCATGTTCTCCTCTTCAAACTGGGTTTCCGGCCTGTCCACCGCGAGAAAGGAAAAGGGTTCCCTCCGTGTCTCCTCTCTGGCCTCCTTCCCGTTCACAACATCGTAGGGAAGAGCTGCAATCCTTTCTGCCAGTCCCTGTGCAGGCCTCCAGGCCCGAAAAGGTCTTACCTCCGCCATTTTCCCTCCCATCTGCCGATATCTGGCATGTTCTTTTTCTCTCATCTACAATATACAGTATACCCGATTCCGCATTCGGATACAAGCAGAAAAGGCACACCGTATCTGATGTGCCTTTCTTCCCTGTTACTCTTCACAGCCGATTCAAAATGGACAACACGCGCGTCGTGCCTGCACGTGACTTCTTTGCTCCATTCGCAGCCGCTCCTTACCAGGATTCTATTTCACCACACGCACACGGAATACGCCGGGAATGGCGCGAAGCATGTTTATGATTTCCTCCGATGCCTGTTCCTCCACGTCAAACATGGTATAGGCGACCTCTCCTTTGGATTTGTTGATCATGTCGGAGATGTTGATTCCCTTTTCCCCGAAAACCGCTGCGAACCGGGTGATCATATTCGCCACATTCTTGTGGAAGACGCTGATGCGTCCCGCCTGTGTGCAGACGCCCATATCGCAGGAAGGATAGTTGACGCTGTTTCGGATGTTTCCGTTTTCCAGATAATCCATCAGCTCCTTCACGGCCATCGCCGCGCAGTTGTCCTCGGATTCCTCGGTGGAAGCGCCCAGATGGGGAATGACGATGCAGCCCTTCTTTCCCGCGGTCACAGGGTTGGGGAAATCGGACACGTATCTGCGCACCTTTCCGCTCTCGATGGCGGCAAGCACCGCCTCTTCATCCACCAGAAGATCACGGGCAAAGTTCAGAAGGATCACGCCGTCCTTCATCTTTGCGATGGCCTCCTCACTGATCATCCCCTTCGTGCTGTCCATGAGGGGAACATGAATCGTGATGAAATCACATTCCTCATAAATCTCATTCACATCGATCACATGCTTCACATCCCGGCTCAGGTTCCAGGCCGCATCCACGGATACGTAAGGGTCATAGCCATAAACCTCCATTCCCAGATGCTTTGCCGTGTTCGCCACCTTCACGCCGATGGCGCCAAGACCGATGATGCCCAGCTTCTTTCCCTGGATTTCGGTTCCGGCAAAATTCTTTTTCACCTTTTCCGCCGTTTTGCCCACATTTGCATCGCCGCTGTTCTCACGAACCCAGTTGATGCCGTCCACGATATCGCGGGAGGCCAGCAGCATTCCCGCAATGACGATTTCCTTTACGCCGTTGGCGTTCGCTCCGGGGGTGTTGAACACCACGATGCCCTTCTGGGCGCATTTTTCCAAAGGGATGTTGTTTACGCCTGCGCCTGCCCGCGCCACCGCGAGCAGGTTTTCCGGCAGCTCCATATCATGCATGGAAGCGCTGCGGACGAGAATGCCGTCCGCCTCTTCCATGTTCTGTGTGTTCTGATACTCTTCCGTAAAGCCCTCCAGGCCCACCTTCGAGATGGGGTTAAGGCAGTAATAATGAAACATGGCTTAATTCTCCATTTCAAATTTTTTCATAAATTCCACCAGACTGCGCACACCTTCCATGGGCATGGCGTTGTAGATGCTGGCACGCATGCCTCCCACGCTTCTGTGGCCCTTCAGGTTTTCCAGCCCGTGTTCCTTTGCTTCCTTCACGAATTTCGCATCCAGCTCGTCACTTCCCGTGATAAACGGAACATTCATCAGGGAACGGTCCTGCCTGCGCACGGTCCCTTTAAACAATCTGCTTTCGTCCAGGAAATCGTACAGAATGGCAGCCTTTTCCTCATTGATTTTCTGAATCGCTTCCAGTCCGCCGAGCTTCTTCAGCCATTTGAAGACCTTGCCGCAGATGTAAATGCCGTAAGCAGGAGGCGTATTATAAAGGGAGCCCGCGTCCGCATGGATCTTATACTGCAGCATGGTGGGCGTGCCGGGAAGCACGTCTTCCGTGATCAGATCCTCTCTGATGATGACGATCACCACGCCCGCAGGGCCGATGTTCTTCTGGACGCCGCCGTACATCAGCGCATATTTCGTGATGTCCACGGGTTCGGAAAGGAAACAGGAAGATACATCCGCTACCAGCGGCTTTCCCTTCGTGTTGGGAAGGGTTTTGAATTTGGTTCCGTAAATGGTATTGTTTTCACAGATATAGACATAGTCCGCATTCTCTGAAATGGAAAGATCGGAGCAGTCCGGTATGTAGGAAAAGGTCTGGTCTTCAGAGGAAGCGATTTTGTTGGCCGTTCCGTATTTGGAAGCCTCCTGCCAGGCTTTTTTCGCCCACTGGCCGGTCACGATGTAATCCGCCACCCGGTTTTTCATCAGATTCATGGGAATCATCGCAAACTGCTGGCTCGCGCCGCCCTGCAGAAAAAGCACCTTGTAATTGTCCGGAATCCCGATCAGGTCCCTCAGGTCCGCTTCCGCCTCGTCCAGAATCGTCTGAAAGGTTTTGGAACGATGGCTCATTTCCATCACGGACATGCCGCTTCCTCTGTAATCCAGCATTTCGGCCGCCGCTTCCCTTAAAACCTCCTCCGGCAGGACCGCCGGGCCTGCGGAAAAATTATACACTCTCGCCACTTTTGACCTCCTCCTCCGGCCGCAAAGATTTCATCTTCCCTGTTTCTGCGCCTTCCGCCGCTTTACAGCCGGATCACTGTGATTGTTTCAAAGTTATGAAGCCTATTTTACCCATTTTTATTGCTTTAGTCAACTACTTCATTAAAATAATAAAGCGATATCAGATCGATTTTTGCCAAAAGGAGGAAGCTTTCGCTCCCTCCTTTCTCTGTCCAGTCAGGCTTCCTGTCCGCGTTCCGCCAGATCTGCCGCATCGAACGCTTCACTGATGGAGCCTCCGGGAGAAACCATCGGAAATACCTTGTCGTCCTCCGGAATCACGCACTCGATCAGCACGGGGCCGCCGTCCGCAATGGCCGCTTCAATGGCAGGCGCCACTTCTTCCTTTTTCGTCACGCGGATGGCACGGCATCCCAGCCCTTCCGCCACCTTACAGAAGTCCACCCTGTCGGCGAGCACGGTCTGGGAATACCTGTGTCCGTAGAAAAGCGTCTGCCACTGACGGACCATACCCAGCACGTGATTGTTGATCACGATCTGGATGATCGGAATCTGATACCGGCTGGCCGTCGCCAGTTCGTTCATGTTCATGCGGAAGCACCCGTCCCCCGCGATATTCACGCAGATCTTATCCGGCCGTCCCATCTTCGCACCGATACACGCGCCAAGCCCGTATCCCATTGTGCCGAGGCCGCCGGAGGACAGGAAGGTCCTCGGCTGCGTAAAATGATAATACTGGGCCGTCCACATCTGATGCTGACCCACGTCCGTGGTGATGATGGCCTTTCCCTGAGTCAGCCGCTCCAGCTCCTGAATGACGTAAGGACAGCTCAGTCCGGAAATGTCATAGGTCAGCGGATATTTTTCCTTTAACTCCATGATATGCGCCATCCATTCCGGATGTGACTGCTGCGGCAGTCTTTCGCTCAGAATCTCCAGCACGTTTTTCAGATCTCCCACCAGGGAAACATCCGCGTGGACGTTCTTGTTGATTTCCGCCGCGTCGATGTCGATGTGCAGGATTTTCGCTTTGGGTGCAAAGGTTTTCACATTACTGACCACCCGGTCAGAAAACCGCGCGCCCAGCGCAACCAGCAGATCGCAGTCGTTCACGCCCAGATTGGAGGTTTTGGTGCCGTGCATGCCAATCATGCCGGTATAGCGGGGATCCGTTCCGTCAAAAGCGCCTTTTCCCATCAGGGTATCGCAGACCGGAGCGTCCATCAGACCGGCGAAGGTGCGCACCTGTTCGGCCGCTCCGGAAAGCACTGCGCCGCCGCCCACATACAGGTAGGGCTTCTTCGCTTCGGAAAGAAGCTTCAGCGCTTCCTCCAGCTCCTCCTGCGTGAACCGGTCTGAACGCTTCGGCGGTTCCGGCTTCATGGGGGTGTACTCCCATACTGCGGCCGTCACATCCTTGGTCACATCCACCAGCACCGGCCCCGGCCGGTCGGAGGTGGCGATCCGGAACGCCTTCCGGATGGTGTCCGCAAGGATCCGGATATCCTTCACAATATAGCCATGCTTGGTGATGGGCATGGTCACGCCCGCGATATCCACCTCCTGAAAGGAATCCTTTCCCAGAGAAGGGAGGTTCACGTTTGCCGTGATCGCGACAACAGGGATGGAATCCATGTATGCGGTGGCGATTCCGGTGACCAGGTTGGTCGCGCCGGGACCGCTGGTGGCCATGCAGACCCCGACCTTTCCCGTGGCCCTGGCATAGCCGTCCGCCGCATGCGCCGCCCCCTGTTCGTGGGAGGTCAGCACATGAAAAATCTCACTCTGATGCTGATAGAGCGCGTCGTACACGTTCAGGATCGTGCCGCCCGGATAGCCGAATACGGTATCCACTCCCTGCTCCTTCAGACATTCCACAATGATTTCAGCTCCTGTAAGCTGCATGTGCATCAGCACCTTTCTATTTGATCTCCAGCACAGCTCCCCGGTTCGCGCTGCTCACCATCTTCTCATATCTGGCCAGATATCCGGTGGTCACTCGGGGCTGTCTGGGCTGCCATTTTTCTCTTCTCTTCTGCATTTCTTCCTCAGACACCTTCACATCAAGACGGTTTTCCGGGATGTTGATGCTGATGATATCGCCCTCCTCGATCAGGGCAATCGGGCCTCCCTGCGCCGCCTCCGGGCACACATGGCCGATGGAAGCGCCTCTGGAAGCGCCGCTGAAGCGTCCGTCCGTAATCAGCGCCACAGTGGAACCCATTCCCATGCCAGCGATGGCAGAAGTGGGATTCAGCATTTCTCTCATGCCGGGGCCGCCCTTCGGTCCTTCATAACGGATCACCACTACGTCTCCGGGAACGATCTTTCCGCCCTTGATGGCGGCGATAGCGTCTTCCTCACAGTCGAACACTCTGGCGGGGCCCTCATGCACCATCATCTCCGGCGCCACTGCAGAACGCTTAACCACAGCGGTTTCCGGCGCCAGGTTCCCCTTCAGCACCGCGATGCCGCCCGTCTCGGAATAAGGATTGTCGATGGGGCGAATCACCTCGGGATTCTTATTCACACAGCCTTCAATGTTCTCTCCCACCGTCTTTCCCGTCACCGTGATCAGATCGGTATAGAGAAGGCCCTTCTTGTTCAGCTCGTTCATGACGGCATATACGCCGCCTGCTTCGTTCAGATCCTCGATATAGGTGGGACCCGCCGGAGCCAGATGGCAGAGGTTCGGGGTCTTTGCGGAAAGTTCATTGGCGATCTCCATGTTCAGCTCCACACCCGCTTCATGTGCGATGGCAGGCAGATGAAGCATGGAATTGGTGGAGCAGCCCAGCGCCATATCCATGGTGAGGGCGTTCAGGAAAGCCTCCTTCGTCATGATATCCCTGGGACGGATATTTTTCTCCACAAGCTGCATGATCTGCATCCCCGCATGCTTGGCGAGACGGATTCTCTCGGAATAAACCGCCGGAATGGTTCCGTTTCCCTTCAGGCCCATTCCCAGGGCCTCCGTCAGACAGTTCATGGAGTTCGCCGTATACATGCCGGAACAGGAGCCGCAGGTAGGGCAGGCCTTCTCTTCGTACTCGGCCAGCTCTTCCATCGACATGGTTCCCGCCGCCACGCTGCCAACCGCCTCAAACATGGAGGAAAGGCTGGTCTTATGGCCGCACACATGGCCTGCCAGCATGGGGCCGCCGGAAACGAAGATCGTCGGGATGTTCACCCTGGCCGCCGCCATCAGAAGGCCGGGCACGTTCTTGTCACAGTTGGGCACCATCACCAGGCCGTCAAAGCCGTGCGCCATGGCCATGCACTCCGTGCTGTCACAGATCAGGTCTCTGGTCACCAGGGAATATTTCATGCCGATATGTCCCATGGCAATGCCATCGCAGACCGCAATCGCCGGGAACACGAAGGGCGTTCCGCCCGCCATTGCCACACCCAGCTTCACGGCTTCAACGATCTTATCCAGATTCATATGTCCCGGAACGATCTCATTGTAGGAGCTCACAATCCCGATCAGAGGCCTCTGTCTCTCTTCCTCGGTGATTCCGAGCGCATTGAACAGGCTTCTGTGGGGCGCCTGCTGTACACCTGTTTTCACTGAATCACTTCTCATCGCGCTGTTTCCTTTCTTGTTTGTTTCGATTTTTATTTTTCCATTCAAATCCGTTCCGCAATCCGGCTTCCCATCTCACTGCAGGAGCATTTGTTTTCTCCGGAAGCCTTTCCGCCTTCCGGCATGATGTCCGCCGTACGGAAGCCTTCCTTCAGCACCTGCTTCACCGCCCGTTCGATGTCGTCCGCCTCCTTATCCAGGTCAAAGCTGTAGCGGAGCATCATGGCCGCGCTGAGGATGGTTGCGATGGGATTTGCGATATCCTTTCCCGCAATATCCGGCGCGCTGCCGTGGCTGGGCTCATACAGGCCGAACTTCGTATCGTTCAGGCTGGCGCTCGCCAGCATTCCGATGGAACCGGTCACCATGCTCGCCTCATCGGACAAAATGTCTCCGAACATGTTCTCGGTCAGAATCACATCAAACTGCGCGGGATCCTTCACCAGCTGCATGGCGCAGTTGTCAACCAGCATGTGGGAAAGCTCCACATCCGGGTAGTCCTTTGCCACCTCATTCACCACCGCTCTCCACAGACGGGAGGAATCCAGCACGTTCGCCTTGTCCACGCTGGTCACCTTTCCTCTGCGCTTGCGTGCAATGTCAAAGGCCTTCACGGCGATTCTGCGGATCTCATTTTCATTATAAACCAGGGTGTCAACCGCCGTACGGAGTCCGTTTTCCACAGTGGTCCTTCTTTCGCCGAAATACAGTCCTCCGGTCAGCTCCCTCATGATCAGCAGGTCAAATCCCGCTTCACTGGTTTCCTTTTTCAGCGGACACGCGTCCGCCAGTTCCTCATACAGCACTGCGGGGCGCAGATTCGCAAACAGCCCCAGCTCCTTGCGGATGGCAAGAAGCCCCGCCTCCGGACGCCGGTCCGGCGGAAGCTGATACCAGGGAGAGGTGTTCGCGTCTCCCCCGATGGAACCCATCAGAACAGCATCACTCTCCTTTGCCGCCTGGATGGCCTCCTGTGTCAGCGGAACGCCGTGTACATCAATGGACGCGCCGCCCAGCAGAATCTCCGTATAGGAAATCTCATGTCCGTATTTCACCGCTATGGCGTCCAGTACCTTTTTCGCTTCTCTCACAATTTCCGGACCGATTCCATCGCCGGAAATGCATCCAATGTTCAGTTTCATATCCTGCTCCTTTTCTGCCGCCGGGCGGCGCCTTTATTTTTTCAGAAAATTCCGCCTGTATACGGGAAAGCCGGACGCTGGACGTTTTCACGCCCGATGCCCGGCATTTCTCCCCTCCGCTTCGTGGGGAAATTTCTACAGCAGTCTTTTCCGCGATGATCTCTTTTATCATAGCTTATTGAATATCGAATTTCAACAAAAAAGAAGTCCGGAAAACAGAATCAGCCATATCCTTTCGATATGGCTGAAATAACCTGCAGTAATGGATTGCCTTCATGCTATATCCACAGCGAATAGTTTTCCATCTTATTCTTCGTCCGGCTTCTCTACCTGAGCGATGGCAGACTTCTGCATGGGAATACGGCAGTTCTTATTATTTCCGAACTCCACGATTACCGTATCGTCCGTGATATCAATGATCACGCCGTAGAAGCCGCTGTTGGTGAGAACGCTGTCCCCGATTTCCAGAGATGAAAGCATGGCGTTCATCTTCTTCTGCTCCTTCTTCTGCGGACGATACATTACAAAATAAAAGAACGCGCCGAAGATGACCACATAGACCAGAATCATACCGATCATTCCGCCTGTTGCTCCTGCAGCCGTCGCTGTTTCGCTCGCCAAAATACCCATTTTTTTCCAATCCTCCTAAGTCTCATGCCGCCATGCGGCAATTCGTTGTTCTGTTACAGCTTAAGCTGCAACACTATCTATACAATCATACACAAAAAATGCCAATCACGCAAGCCCTATTCCGGTTTCTTTGCCTCTCCGCTATTCATGCGGTCCAGCTTTTCCTTTTTATAGGAAGCAAAGCGTCCTTCATCCAGCGCGTCCCGGATTTCCTCCATCATGGTGTTGTAAAACCACAGGTTATGCAGCACGCAGAGACGCATTCCCAGCATCTCCTTCGCCTTCAGCAGATGGCGCCACAGGTTATGCAGCACGCAGAGACGCATTCCCAGCATCTCCTTCGCCTTCAGCAGATGGCGGATATAGGCTCTGGAATATCTGCGGCAGGCCGGGCAGCCGCAGCCTTCCTCAATCGGCCTGTCGTCCAGCTCATATTTCGCATTGAACAGGTTGATCTTCCCGTGATTCGTATACAGATGGCCGTGCCGCCCGTTTCTTGTGGGATAAACGCAGTCGAAAAAGTCCACGCCTCTCTCCACGCCCTCCAGGATGTTTGCCGGGGTTCCCACGCCCATCAGGTAGGTGGGCTTATCCACCGGGAGATACGGCACCGTTTCATCCAGCACATGGTACATCTCCTCATGGGTTTCTCCCACCGCGAGGCCGCCGATGGCATAGCCGTCCAGCTCCATCTCCGCGATCCGCTTCGCATGGTCGATCCGGATATCCGTGTAAACCGCCCCCTGATTGATGCCAAACAGAAGCTGGTTCTTATTAATGGTATCCTCCAGGCCGTTCAGCCGCTTCATCTCTTCCTTGCATCTCGCCAGCCAGCGGGTGGTTCTCGCCACGGAATTTTCCACATACTCACGCTCCGCCTTCGCCGGGGCGCATTCGTCAAAGGCCATGGCGATGGTGGAAGCCAGATTGGACTGGATGCGCATGCTCTCCTCCGGCCCCATGAAAATCCTTCTTCCGTCCACATGGGAATGGAAATAAACGCCTTCTTCCTTGATTTTTCTCAGCGTCGCCAGAGAAAACACCTGAAATCCGCCGGAATCCGTGAGGATGGGCCGGTTCCATGACATGAATTTATGCAGGCCGCCGAGCTTCTTCACCACCTCGTCACCGGGTCTCACATGGAGATGGTAGGTATTGGACAGCTCCACCTGTGTTTTGATCTGCTCCAGATCCTCCGTGGACACCGCGCCCTTAATCGCAGCGACGGTTCCCACATTCATGAAAACCGGGGTCTGGATCGTGCCGTGCACAGTCACCAGCTCTCCCCGCTTCGCTCTTCCTTCCTGTCTGATCAGACGATACATTCTCTGAATTTTCCCCTTTCATCCGGCCAAACCGAAGATTCCGGTCCAGCCTGTATCATTTACAAAATCACAGCCGTTTCTGTTTTCTGGCAGGCCAGCGGACAGGAACGTCTTTTCATCATATCATATTCTTCTTTCCCAATCAAGCTTGCCCGGGGGGTTGATCGGGGGTATAATGGAGGTTACAGTTCACTCGTCCGCCAGAACCAGGCAGCTGTCGTGCTTGCACGAACAGATGACTGGCTCTGAGCGGCCGGAGGGAGCACCATGTTATGAGCAAAGAATCGTCAGAGACGATTCTTCGAAGCTGCGAAGCAGCGGAGAGCGCGTAGCGGCTGCGAAGCAGCGGAGAGCGCGTAGCGCGGCTTTGCGAATGGCGCGGAGTGAACTGTAACCAATGAACGCACTACAACGAAATCCCAACAGGAGGAGCATCATGGCCGGAAATACATTTGGAAAACAGTTCAGAATCACCACATGGGGAGAATCCCATGGAAAGGCTCTGGGCGTCGTCGTGGACGGCGTTCCCGCAGGACTTCCCATCAGCGAAGTGGAAATTCAGAGTTTTCTGGACCGCAGGAAACCGGGAGGCAGCCGCTTTTCCACGCCCCGGAAGGAAGCGGACGAGGTACAGATCCTTTCCGGCGTGTTTGAGGGAAGATCCACCGGAACGCCCATCAGCCTTCTCATCCCCAACACTTCTCAGCGCTCCTCCGATTACAGCGAAATCGCTTCCTATTACAGACCGGGACATGCCGATTATACCTTTGACCAGAAGTATGGCTTCCGGGATTACCGGGGCGGCGGACGCTCTTCCGGCCGGGAGACCGCAGGAAGAGTCGCGGCGGGGGCTATCGCGTCCCTGCTTCTGAAGCAGCTCGGCATACGGGTCTGTGCCTACACCAGAAGCATCGGGCCAATCGCCTGTGAGCGCTTCTGTCAGGAAGAGATTTCCAGAAATCCGCTCTGCATGCCGGATGCGGATGCGTCTCTCCGGGCGCAGGACTATCTGGAAGAATGCATGAAGCAGCAGGACTCCTGCGGCGGCGTTGTGGAGTGCTTTGCGGACGGCGTTCCCGCCGGGCTCGGCGATCCCGTATTCGACAAGCTGGACGCCGCTCTCGCGGGAGCCGTCATGTCCATCGGTGCCGTAAAGGCGGTGGAGATCGGCGACGGCACTGCCGTTTCCCAGGCGCGCGGTTCCGAAAACAACGATCCCTTCCGTATGCGCGACGGCCATGTGGAAAAGGAAACCAACCACGCGGGAGGAATCCTCGGCGGCATCAGCGACGGCAGCCGCATCCTGCTTCGCGCCCACATCAAGCCCACTCCTTCCATTTTCTCGGAGCAGCAGACGGTAACCCGGGACGGGGAGGACCTCACCATCCGCATCAAGGGACGCCACGATCCCGTTATCGTCCCCCGTGCCGTGGTGGTGGTGGAGGCCATGACCGCACTGGTGCTCGCCGACGCCCTGCTTTCCAATATGACCGCCAGACTGGATCGTATCCGGGATTTCTATGGGGTGTGAACAGCCGACATAAGATCCGCCCCATTCCGGCACGCCGCTGAAGCGCATCGGAACGGGGCGGATTTTCAATTTTTAAATTTCAGCGAAAAAACTTTTTCAATCAAACTTTAGGATGGTTTCCAGCACCCGCTTCGCACAGGTTGCGATTTCTTCCCGGGTCACTTTTCCTTCCCGGAGGGCTTCCAGCACCGCGTCAGGCTCTCCGGCTCCCATCTTCAGGTCATTTCCGGCCTTGATCTCCTTATACTGATAAGCCTTGTTCCACCAGTCCGTGGTAACCATGCCTTCAAAGCCCCACTCCTCCCGGAGGATGCCGGCCAGCAGATCCTTTCGTTCAGAGGCATACTGTCCGTTCACCAGGTTATAACAGGTCATCAGTGTCCAGGGCTGCGCCTCCTTCACCGCGATCTCAAAGCCCTTCAGATAGATCTCGCGAAGCGCCCGCTCGGATACTCTGGAGTCGCTCTCCTTGCGGTTGGTTTCCTTATTGTTGCAGCAGAAATGCTTCACGCTGGCGCCGATGTGGCGGGACTGGATGCCGCGCACCATCGCTGCGGCCATCTTCCCGGCGATGAGAGGGTCCTCGGAATAGTATTCAAAATTCCGGCCGCACAGCGGGCTTCTGTGAATGTTCATGGCGGGAGTCAGCCATACTCCCAGGTTGTTTTCCTTCATTTCCAGGGCTCCCGCAGCGCCCACCTGTTCCACAATCTGTGTATTCCAGGTGCAGGCAAGCAGCGTGGCGCAGGGCCAGGCCGTGGTGCATACGCCCATTTCCGGCTGAATCCGCACACCTGCGGGACCGTCCGCCGTCATCAGATTCGGCACGCCGTATTCCGGAAGGTTCCCCATTCCAAAGGTATTCGCCACGCCCGTATTCGGCTGGCCGCAAAGCAGGTCGATGAGCTGTCCGTTGGTGAGCTGTGCAAGGAAATCGTCCATGGTGCACACGCCGTTTACCACATCCATGAGCAGGAATTTCCGGCCGGATGCTTCCGCGTCATCTTCCTTTCCCGTCGAAAGCGCCAGATCATCCCGCCAGTTCCCCTTATGAGGCTGCAGGCCTTCTACAAAGGCAGGATTCACATCTCTGCTTCCGTCCGAGGTCACAGGAAGCGCTTCATAGCTTCCGTCCGCCAGCATCCGCTTCGGAAGCGCCACAGGAGCCACCCGCTCCGCGAGCTGCTGCACAATGCGGTCCGCCGGTTCCGTATGGACAAAGGGCACCTCAACCGTATTTCTCACGGAATTTCCCAAATGGAAGCGATACTCACCCGCTTCACACACATACGCGGATTTGGCCACCTTTCCGAGGTCATCGTAGCTGGCAAGGGAGTCCACCGCAAAGGAAAGGAATACCTTCTGCGTCTCTCCCGGTGCAAGGAGCCTTGTTTTTACAAAAGAAGCAAGGGTTCTTGCGGGCTTGCCCAGCTTTCCCTGAGGGGCCTGCGCATAGGCCTGAACCACTTCCTTTCCTGCCCGTTCTCCCACGTTGGTCACACAGGCGGAAAGACAAATCTTTCCATCCCTCTCTTCTCCCTTCACCTGATCGATCACAAACCGCGTATAAGAAAGGCCGAAGCCGAAAGGATAATTCACCTTCTGAGCCGCGCCCGGAATCGTCTCAAAGTAGCGGTATCCCACATAAATATCTTCCGTATATTCCACATAATCCTCGGAATCGTTGAAATGCGCAGAGGAAGGATAATCGTCAAAGGAGCCCGCAAAGGTATCTACCAGCTTTCCGGAAGGATTCGCATCACCGCACAGCAGCTCCGCAATAGCAAGGCCTCCTTCGATTCCCGCCTGCCAGGCCAGAAGAACGGACTGAATGGCCGCCTCGTCCTTAAACCAGGAGGAATCCACCATGCCTCCCACATCCAGAACAACGATCACTCTAGGAAATACGGCCTTTACCGCATCCACCATGGCCTGCTCCTGCGGGGAAAGATAGAAGTCTCCGTCACCGGGAATGCCTTTTCTGTCCCATCCCTCCCCGGAAAAACGGTTGATGACCACCACAGCCGTATCCGCAAATCTGCGCGCCGCCGCAAGAAGCTCCTGTGGGATTTCCGGCTCCACCGTCTTTCCGTTTTCTGCTCCGGCTGCATACTGCTGTCTCACATTTTCCTCATAAAAGGCGGAAAGCGCATCGAATACCTGCACCTTTCCCTCCGCTTCCTTGATTTTCAGACCCTCATAAATATTGCGGGTGTAAGAGGTGGTAACCTCTCCGCTTCCTCCGCCGCCCCGGACATAATCGATCTGTCCTTTGCCGAATACGGCCAGCTTCGTCCCCACAGAAAGAGGAAGCACCTCTCCTTCATTTTTCAGAAGTACCATTCCTTCCTCCGCCGCTGCAAGGGACAGGGCGATATGTTCCTCGCACGCCGTTACGCGTCTGCCGTCCTTTCCCATGGGAAGGCAGGGCTGGTGTGCGATTCTGGTCCACTTTTCCATTTTCTTTTCCTCCGTTTTTTCCTTCTTTTTATATTCAAAAGTCTCCTGCGCATGGCACCCCGGCCGCGCACATGAGACCCTTGAGCGCACATTATTTTTTATTTTTTCCCGGAAACACCGTTCCTGTCAGCCAGTAATCTTATGGAATATCACGCAGTTTGGCTGCGCCACCTTCAGCTCCGGTCCGTTCATGACCAGCAGCCCTTTTTCCAGATCCACGTTAAAGAAAGTCAGCGTGCCGGAATCCTGATTCAGCGATACCAGATGACGGTTATCCGGGAAGAGCGCCACATCCTTCGGATATTCTCCGCTGATCGGCAGACACAGCAGCCTTGTCAGGATCCCCGTACTCTGATCGATCCGGTAAACCGCCGCGCTGTTGTCGCCCGCATTGGAGCTGCACAGATAATTGTAATCCTCGGACAGATTCAGCGCGCTTGCTGTGGAACCGCCGGCATGATAATTGTTCAGCGTACTGACGGTCTGGATTTTTTCAAAAAATGGATTATTCTTTTCTTCCCGATAGGAATACACATCGATGCAGTTCTTCAGTTCATGAACGATGTACAGATATTTTCCGTCTTTGCTGAATTTCAAATGTCTGGGACCGCTTTCCAGGTCGCTTCGGATTACGTCCACCAGATTAAGCTTTCCCGTCACATGATCCAGACGGTACACATTGGTATGGTCCATCCCCAGGTCCGCCACGCACAGATAATGGTTGTCCCTCGTCATTTTGGCGCAGCTGATATGTGGTCGAAAATTCCGTTCTGCCACAATGCCCAGACCCTTGAAATAAATTTCCTCCGTGATATCGCCCACGCTTCCGTCCTCATTGATGCGCAGGACCGTGAGCTTGCCGTCATGGTAACCTGCCACAAACAGGTATCTGTCCTCATAATCCGTAGAAACGTAGCAGCCGCGCATACCGTTGATGGAGCCGAGGTTGATGGTCTTAAGGCTTCCGTCTGCTCCGATAGCAAAGGATTCCACCCCGAAGTCTGTGATGGAATACAGATACTTTTTATTATGAGAAATCGTCACATAGGAGGAATTGGTGATTTTCACCCGCTCCTTTTCATGAAACCTTCCCTTTTCCATATCCACATCGAATACCGTAATGCCATATTCCCTCTGATCCCCTATCGTATAGGTGGAAACATAGGCCACATATTTTTCCTGTCCCATTTTCTTTCCCTCCGTCAAGTTAAGGTTGCCGTCTACAGCCGTTTAGCACACTTTTTTTTATCTTACCATAAGCACGCCGTTTTGTTAATCACTTTCCCTGTAAATTTTGCGAAAGGCGCGGAGCAGACTGTAAAAAACGGACTGACGCCGCCAGTCCGTTTTCCGGTAAAATTCAGTCATCACTTAACTGTCCATCAATGATATGCACAATCCGTCCCGCCGCCCTGGCCACATTCAGATCGTGGGTGATCATCACGATGGTGTTTCCCATGTCGTTGAGCTTTTCAAACAGCTTCAGAACCTCCTTACCGCTGCTGCTGTCCAGCGCCCCGGTGGGCTCATCGGCAAGAAGAAGCGCGGGATTTCCCACCAGGGCCCGCGCGATGGACGCCCTCTGCTTCTGTCCGCCGGACAGTTCCGCCGGCTTGTGCAAAAGCCTGTGGTCGATTCCGAGGAGCCTTATGGTATCCATGCAGCGCTCCTCCGCTTCCTTTGACCGCATGCCGCGCACCACCAGCGGCATGATGATGTTCTGCAGGATGTTGTAGGTGGGAATGAGCTGATAGTTCTGAAAAATAAAGCCGATCTCCCGGTTTCTGACATCGTTCAGCTCCTTTTCCTCCATCTCGTGAATCGGATTCCCGTCCAGATAATACTCTCCGTCGTCAGCCAGATCCATGCAGCCGATGATGTTCATCAGCGTGGTTTTTCCGGAGCCGGAGGGGCCCAGGATGGCGACAAATTCCCCCTTTCGCACCTGGAAGCAGACGTCCTTCAGGACGGGTACCTTCTCATCCCCAAGCATATAGCCCTTATTGATGTTGTTCATGTCTATGATCAGTTCCCGGTTGATTTCCATATTTTCCTCCATACCATGCCGAAGCGTTTCGCGTTAAGCGCGTACGCCGCAGGCTCCTCCGATTATTCTACAATCCATATTTTCAGAATGTTGTCCGTACCCGCTTCGGTGAGCACCGCGATCACATCTCCGGCCGACAGCCTGGAAAAGGTGGTGGTAACTCCCAGGGAGGTGATCACATCCGTTCCCACGGGGATCTGCCATGACTTTGTCTCTCCGGTTTCCGTATAGGTGGACCGGCCTGTCTGATCGCCTGCTGCAAAACCGGAGCCATTCTGCTGCGGCATACCGTCAGGCATACCGCCTTCTGCCGTTCCGCTGTCTGATATGCCGCCCGGCATTTCTCCTTCTGCCGTGCCGCCGTCAGGCATTCCTTCCTCCGCCGTTCCTTCTGACGTCATTGCGTCATCCACCGTCTGAGTCCCGGCAGTCCCCGTCTGCTCCGGGGCAGCTCCCTCCAGAAGGGCGGTCTCGATTTCATTTCCCACAATCGTGGTGATTCTGGCATAGGTAATTTCTTCATTTTCCCCGGCAACGACCTGAACCGCCTCCTGCGCGGCGCGCTGTGAGCGCTGCCAGAGCAGGAAGCCGCCTCCTGACGCGGCAAGAAAGCACAGGAGAACGGTGAGAAAAATCAGCATTTTCTTTCTGCGCCGTCTCTTTTTCTTTATCAGAAGGAGCTCACGGGAGGTATGCGCATTGTTTTCCATCTCTACGTTCCTTTCCTTATTCATGATTCAGAGCTTCCACAGGAATCAGATTTGACGCCTGATAAGCCGGATAGAAGCCGAAAACCGTACCGGTCAATACGCCAAAGATCAGAGAAAGCACGCCGCCGGAAACAGAAAGGGATACGGTGACGCCAAAATATTCCAGCGCAGGCGTAAGTCCGAGCGCCAGCATGACGCCCAGAATTGCGCCGAGCAGGCTGGTACAGCTCGCTTCCATAAGAAATTCTGCCAGGATATCCTTCTTGGTGCAGCCGATCGCTTTCAGAATGCCGATTTCGTTGGTTCTCTCCTTTACAGAGACAAACAGCACGTTCATAATGCCCAGGCCTCCTACGATGAAAACGATCACGGCCATACAGACAAGCAGCATGGTCAGGGTATCGTTGGATGCGGACGCCGCTTCCATCCTGCTCCCCGCATCCGAGATGGTAAACTCCGCGTTGGGATAGCTTTCCGCAAGAACCGTCTCCACATTGGTGATCACCGTCTCTACGTTATTTACGTCTTCCGAAATCACCGTCAGCGTCGGGCTGACGTTATCTCCCTCCAGGTATTTCAGGCCTGTTTCATAAGGGATAAAAATGGCGCTGTCCGGACTGATTCCCGAAGAAACGGTTCCCATTTCATTCAGGATTCCCACCACCTGATACGGGCGGTTATCAATATATACGGTTCCGTTGCAGGCGTCATATACGCTGCCGAAGATCTCTCTTGCCGCATCATACCCCAGAACGCAGACCTTTTCCTTGTAAGTGTCGTCGTCCTCGCTTAAAAACTCTCCCAGCACCAGTTCAAGATTGCTGAGGGACGCATAATTGCTCTGTACGCCCACGATGGTATAAGAAGCACTCTCCTCCAGCTCCCCGCCATCCACGGTGGAGGTTGTGGTAAAGCTCAGGCATCCTTCTTCCACACCGGGCACAAAGGCGAGAATATCCTCCAGATCATCGGTGGAAAGCGTAATCCGCTCCGTGTTCGTCGCCTCCTGTCCGCCGCCGAACATCCCGCCGCCTCCAAACATTCCGCCGCCTCCGCCACCGGGCATTCCGCCTCCTCCAAACATTCCGCCTCCGCCGCCGGGCATCCCGCCTCCGCCGCCGAAGTCGTTTCCCTGATATTCATAGGTAATATCGATTGCGCCGGCATTCAGATTCTTGAACTGTTCCGCCACTTCTTCCCTTCCGCCTGTACCTATGGCGATAACAAGCATGATCGTGGCGGAGCCCACGATGATTCCCGTTGAGGTAAGAATCACCTTAAATTTGTTGGATGCCAGATTCAACCACACAAGTCTGAAAATTTCCGTCAGTTTCATGAATCGCTCACCCCGCTTTCGATCAGAACCGTATCACCCTCTGAAAGCCCTTCGATAATTTCCACATAGCTTCCGTCCGAAAATCCCGTGACCACTTCCACACTGACCACATTCCCGCTTTCATCTCTCATATGCACATAGGACTTTCCGTTTTCCCGATAAACCGCGCGGTTGGAAACATAGGTAACCGTTTCCGTTTCCTTCGTTATGAATGTGAGCTCAGCCGTCATTCCGTCATACAGCTTTGAAGTATCTCCCGACAGCTTTACGGTCACATCCGCATAGGTGGTTCCTGAGGAGCTGTCATAGGAGGCGTCTCCGATTTCATCCACCGTTCCGGAAAATTCATCGTCCGAATAAGCGTCGATGCTGACGTTTACGGTGTCTCCCTCACTGACATTTTCAAGGTCCGCCTCCTCCAGGGAAACGGTTACCGTCACCTCGTCATAATCGCTTAAAACGACCAGGGCCGTCCCCGTATCCACTGTATCCCCTTCTGCCAGGGAAATTTCCGTTACCACGCCGTTGTACTCCGAGTTCACGGTCTGTTCTCCCAGAACCGCGTCAAATTCGTTCAGCTTTTCCACGGCGGCGTCATAGTCCTCCTGGGCGACCTGTGCCTCATACTCTCCCATTCCGACGCTGACGTCATACCGTTCCGACGCATTGCTGTAGCCGAGCGAACGGAGCGAAAGCTGTGCCTGAGCATCGATCAGTCCCTGTTCCAGGCTCTGCTGGGCTCCTGTTAGGCTGTCCGTCAGGTCCTCGATCTCGGCGGTCATCTCTTCGATGGAATCCTCAGCCGTCTCGATCTCCTCCTCCAGGGTTTCGATCACCGACTCCGCATCCTCTCTGGCGTTTTCCGCCGTAATCCAGCCGTAGGCGTCGGTAATGATATCCGTATTTTCCACCACATATTCGGCATTCTCCAGAATTTCCTGTTCCGTGGTCAGATCCGTCTGATACTCTGTCAGCTGTGTGTTCAGCTCCAGCAGCTCTTCATTCGCCTCCACAAGCTGTTCTTCAATCTCCGTAACGGCCTCCTGAAGCTCCTTGATCGTAGTGTCATATTCCGCCTGGGCCAGCACATCGCCGTATGCCAGGTCCGTTTCATATTCCTGCTGCGCTTCCAGCTGCGTCATGGCGAGCTGGGTCTGCGTCTGCTCCAGCGTCACCTGGGCGTCCGCCACGTCTGCTGTCAGTTCCTCCCGGATCTCGTCAATGCTGTCCTGGGAAATCAGGTAAAGCGGATCTCCCTCCGCTACTTCCTGCCCTTCCGTGATCAGAACCTCCTCCACAGTCAGGCTTCTGCCTGAAGAGGAAGTGCTGCCCGCCGTCATTCCCTGATAAATATTGCCTCCGCCCTGTTCCCACGAAAAGCTGCTCTCACCGCTTTCCGTATAGGCACTCATATCCAGCTCAAAGGTCTGCTCCGTCGTTCCTACCTCCACGCTGTCGCTTTCCTGCAGCCCGACGGTAAGCTCTCCATACTGTACCACATCTTCCCTGTATACGGTCTCTTCCTCACCGTTCTGAACCATCATCCAGCCGGCCGCCGTTCCTCCCGCCAGAAGGACGGCGGCGCCTCCGGCGATCAGAATGGGCGTTTTTATTGTTTTTTTCGCCTTTTCCTTTTTTTCGGAACCCGATTTTCTTTTCATTTTCACACATTCTCCATTCACAAAAACGTTTTCAGACCTCTACGGCATCGCAATTTGGTCAGGGAATTCCTGTCCGTCCATCTGCGGGAAGTTGCCGTCCGCCGCGCCGCTGCCCTCTTCCGTTCCTGAGCTCTCTCCTTCTTCCTCTCCGCCACCAGCTTCTCTCAGCGTTTCCTCATCGATTCCCGCGCTGACCGTACTGGCTATGTAGATGGTATCCCCTTCTGAGAACCCCTCCACGATTTCCGTTTCCGTTCCATTGGAAAAGCCTGTGGTAACGGGCTGAAGGATCTTGTTTCCTTCCGCGTCCTCCACATAAACGCTGGTGCTTCCGTCTTCTCCTGTGACAATCGCGCTGGAAGACACATACAGCACATCCTCCACGCAGTCTGTAACAAAGGTGATGTCGGCCGTCATGCCGCCATAGATTCTGGAGGTATCCCCTTCCACATGAATGGTGACCGGATAATTGACCGTTGTGGAATAATCGCTGTCGGCCGACGTCGTAATGGCGCTTACCGTGCCTTCCCAGCTTTCATCCGGATAGGCGTTCATCTCTATTGTCACGGTATCTCCCACTGAAATATAGGAAATATCCTCCTCAGAAACGTCAATGGTTATGGAATAGGAATCCTCTGTAGCATAGGAAAGCATGGTTCCCGTCGTGGTGAGCCGGTCTCCCGCTTCGTAGGCGATTTCCGTGACCAGCCCGCTCCCGTCCGCACAGATCACGCCGTCCTCCCCTACAAAGGCCTCAAAATCCGCCAGAAGCTCCTCCGCGTCCGTAAGAACCTGCTGCGCCTCATCCACGGAATCCTGCAGAGATTCCAGCGTATAACCATACACATCATCCGCGAGGCTTCCATTCTGAACGGCGCTGTCATACTCCTGTCTGGCAAGCATTTCTTCCTGCTCCAGGGCCGCCTGCGCTTCCAGAATCTCCTCGTTGTGCTCCAGAATTTCCTGTGTGTTTTCTTCAATTCCGTCCCGATAGCTCTGAAGCAGGTCATCCAGTTCCTCAAACGCAGAAAGGGCAGTCTGATATTCTTCATAATTCGCCACATAGGCAGCTACCGAAGAAGTATCCGTTTCCTCCAGGAGCTCCTCCGCCTTTTCCAGCTCATATTTCAGGTCGTCATATTGCTCCAGCGTATCCTCATCCACCAGCATTTCATTCCAGTCGTCAATTTCCGCCTGCAGAACCTGGATGTCAGCATACAGCAGATTGATCTCCTGCTGCAGGCCGCTCATGGTGGCGTCATAGGTACGCTGCGCCGTATCGGATTCCGCGACTGAACTGTTATAGGTACTCCTCGCAGTCTGGGCCTGCGTATTATATTCGCTGTCTGCCTCAGCCAGATCCACCCTCGCTTCCGACACGCTGTTTTCCAGGTTTCTTCTGACTCCGTCTATGCTGTCCTGGGTAAATTTGAAAAGAGCGTCGCCCTCTTCCACCCGCTGTCCCTGAACCACATAAACCTCCTCAATCTCAAGGTACCGGCTGGTTTCCTCATCATCCTCCTCATCCTCATCTTCTTCCTCTTCATCATAGCTGATATCCAAATCGTATGTCACAGAGCTCACAGCCATTTCCACGCTTCCGTTTTCCATGATTCCCTGAACCAGGTCCCCGGACTGCACCTGCTCTTCCATATAGATGACCGTTTCACGGTTCATGAGCGCCGGACGTATGAATACCGTATAGATGCACACGCCCAGAAGGGAAAGAAACGCGGCGGCTGCGGCAATCAACTTGATGAGCGTCTTCTTTTTTACCTTTTTCATCGCCATAAACCCTCACTCTCCTTCAGCCGCTGCGGTTTCCGGGCCGCTTTCGTTTTCAGTCTCCTCTCCGGAAACGCCTTCCGTCTGGCCTCCCTGCGTCTGCAGGTCCTGCGTGGAAACTCCGAAGTAAACGCTGGCGGAAAGGTTCTGAGATAATTCACTCACGTCTCCTGTCAGCTCCACCACAACGGAGTACGTCACGCTGGAACGGCTGGAAGAAGCAGAAACCGGGTTGATCGAGGTCACCGTGCCGTCAAAGTTTCCATAATCTGATATTACGACCACAGCTTCTTCTCCGATTTCTATGGAAGCGATATCCTCCTGAACCACGGATGCGGTAACCGTTACCGTTTCCGGATTGCTGTACGCAAGCACCATGCTTCCGCCAGTCAAATCTGTCTCTTCACGCACATTAACCATCATCACCGTGCCCGCGCTCGTGGTATAAAGGTATCCGTCTCCGATCACCTCTTCAAACTCCTGCAGGTTTTCGTCGGCCTCCTCCTTCGCGTTCAGCGCCACGCTGATCTCGTCATCAATTCTTTCTATCTCCGTCTGCCAGGTTTCCTGTGCCGAGCTGCTTTCCGAAACAGCGGCATCATAATCGCTCTGGCTGCTCACCTGCTGTTTTTCATATTCAATCTGCGCTTCCTCCAGCTGTATTTTCAGAAGCTCAAGATTGCTCTGCGCCTGGGCAAGAGAGGCTTCCGCAGTGGCCTTTGCATCCTCATAATTCTCCAGCGCTTCTTCATAGGCAGCCTCATTTTCCTGGACCTCCTCATCCAGCATATCGTATACGGTAAGCTTTGTGCTGTCATTGCTGGTGCCGCCGCCTCCTCCCTGTGCGCCCATGCTGCCTCCGGAGGCTCCTGCAGAGCCTCCCGTGCCGGACGCGTCGGCAGACATGCCGGAAGCATCACTTCCGCTTCCTTCTGATGAGCTTCCGATGCTCGCTGCCTGATATTGATCCTCCAGATATTCTACATCCCATTCTTCATAGAGCTGCATCAATGCGGCAAAGGTGCTGTTCAGCTCTTCCTCCTTCTCCGCCACTTCATAATAGGTATAATAGTAATCCGACTCAATGGAGGCCGTATATTCGTCCACCAGCTCCTGCGCCTCCTCGATCTGCTCCTGAAGGGACTCGATTTCCTCCTCATACTCCTTCAGAGATTCCTCATAAGTATAGGTTGCGTAAGTCCCGTTCAGGAGGCTGGTATCCAGCGTCTGCTGCGCGGTAATTTTCTCCTCCTCCCCGTCCAGCAGGGCCTCTCTGTAATCCAGATCGGCCTGGGTTGCCTTTTCCTCCAGCTCTCTTCTGGCCGTTTCCACACTTTCGTCCGTCAGCTTCAGAATCGCCGTGCCTGCTTCCACCTCATCCTGACTGGACAGATAGACCTCTTCGATCACCAGCTCCGTATCTATGTAATCCAGCTCAAAGTTCTCCTCCTGCATTCCCACAGAAGTGCTCCCTCCTGCCGTAATCACATCCTCCCCGAAGCTCAGTTCCATCTCCGGGGCGCCTTCCCGCTGCTGTATCTCTCCCCGTTCTGACAGATACCAGACGGTAGCTCCCGTTCCGGCAGCCGCAGCCAGCATGATGATACCGGCGCCGAACAGAAGCTTTTTCTTCCTGCCGGGCTTTCCAGGTTCCTTCTCCTTACCGCTCATTTTTTCCTCCAATCTGAAATCATTAACATATTAAATACTTTTACAAATTTTATCGGAAACTTGTTTCCTGATTTTGTTTAAACCATGAAAATTCTGTGTTCCTTACGGAAAGAATGGCCGTTCATGTAAAGCTGTCAGCCGCTTGCCGGGCTTATCACGCATAAAAAGAAACGAGCCTGATCCTATGCAGATTCGGCTCGTTTCTTTTTATGCAGGTTTCATTCCATGACCGGAAACCTGCCTGTTTACCCTTTACAGGGCTGATTCAATTTTCTTTCAGTCTCCGCAGCCGCATCCCGGCCCATCCGAAAATGGAGGGAAGGGTCTGGGCAGAGGCGCATTCCCCGGTCTGGGTTCCGGACGGGGAGGCTCCGGCCTCATATCCTGGCAGGGACATCCGCCATCGCCAGGGCCTCTTCTATCCTCACGGTTCCGGCAGGAGGAATCTCCATTGGAGGAGCAGCCGCAGTCATTGTCCCGGCTTCTGCCGTCATTATTCCAGCAGCCTCCCGTCCGGTTTCCTCTTCCGCAGCAACATAAAAGTAACAGTAAATATAAACAGTTCATATGCTCATCTCCTTTACGATACTATATGTAAAGAAGAGGAAAAGGTTCCGGCAGATAAAGCGGCCTCATCCAGCGAAAACTGCCGTCTGAGGCCGCCGCGTTCCGGAAGGCGCTCCCAGACATCCGGCCGCCTCAGCGCTTCTTTCCCAGAAGAGAGATCCTGACATAGCGGAAGGTCCTTTCCTCTCCCTCCTGTGCCAGCATAGTCAAAAGCTTCAGAAGAAGCGCTCTCGTATTGTCATGCATGATGGGCGGCTCCTTTGCCGCCAGGAAATACTCCAGCGGATCAGCGTCCGTATACTGGCTGCCCCGGTATACTTTGGAAGCCGCGATCCGGTCCATCAGCATTTCCGCCACGTATTTCGCGGGCATCTCCACCGGAGCCAGCCCGCCCGGCACATTTCTTGTGCTGTAATCGATCCAGTATTCATAATGATGCCGGTTTCGTCCCTTATGATGGAGCCAGGCGGAGGAATATCCCTTCTCCTCCCGCTCCGCATTGTTAGGGCTCCTGTTTCCCTGAAAATATTTCGCGCCCACCAGAAATTCTGTCGGGCTGTATTTTGACAGATCATGGGTCAGCCCCTGTCGGTAAAGCCCGACGGCGAAGCAGCCCTTCATCACCAAATATTTATGATAGGTAATCGTCCTGAAATGCTTCCAGGCGCCCGCCAGCAGGCGGGCGCCGCCTTTTCTGCTATTATTCACTGTCCTTTGGTCCTGCCCTTCCTGTCTGCCTTTTTCTGCGGATCCGGCACGCTGCTGATCAGAATCCGGATAGACCGGCCGGGGACACGGGTGCTCCGCCCTTCGCCTGCAGTCTCCTCCGGCTTTGCGGCCGCCTTTTTCTCCGGTTTCTTTTCCGCTTTCTTTCCGTCGCCGTTCTTCTCAGGCTCTTCCTCAAAGGTATCGCAGATTCTGACCCAGCTGCATCCCTCCGGCAGCGCGGGAAGCGCGAAATCATGCTCTTCCCAGTGCATGTTATAGGCGATATAGAAGGATTCGTCATTTTCCTTCCGGTTTTTCTTCGCATACCTTCCGCAGTACATCACACCTGCGATGCGGTTCTGCCGGTCCGTATTCAGCTTCCAGGCTTCCTCGCCGTGATAGGACAGATCCGGACAGCCGCAGGAGAGATAATCCAGCATGGTCAGCTCCTCCGGACAGTGCAGGATCGGATGCTCCCTGCGCAGAGCCACCGCCCATTTCACGAAAGTAAGAAAATCCCTGTTCTCCTCAGTCAGCCTCCAGTCAAGCCAGTTTACGGCATTGTCCTGACAGTAGGGATTGTTGTTTCCTCCATGGCTGAAGCCGAATTCATCTCCGCTGACGATCATGGGCGTTCCCTGTGCCGTCAGCAGCAGCAGCATGGCATTCTTCATCTGCCGTTTTCTCAGCCTGAGGACCGCCTTTCTGCGCGTTTTCCCTTCAAAGCCGCAGTTCCAGCTGAAATTGCTGTCGCTGCCGTCCCGGTTATCCTCCCCGTTCGCTTCATTATGCTTTCCGTCATAGGAAACCAGATCCGCCAGACTGAAGCCGGAATAATTGGTCATATAATTTATGACGCCGGCCTGGGAAGGGTTCTTCTTCAGGCAGGAAAGCACGGAAGGAAGCATATTTTCATCTCCCTTCAAAAAGCCCCGCATGGGATAGAGAAAGCTGTCATTATAGGACGCCAGGTTTTTATAGACGGGCGTTTCATTATTTTCGTAAATATCGCCACAGGGCATATCCTCATAAAAAAGCTTGGTATTCCCCAGCATCGGCTCCGTCGCGAGAAGGGCCATCGGCACCCTGACTCCCAGCAGATGGAAGCCGTCCACATGATATTCCAGCACCCAGTAACGGATCACCTCCAGAATATACGCCTGCTTGACGGACGGAGGAAAATAAAACTGCATGATCAGCTCGATTCCCGCCTCATGAAGCGCCTTCACCAGGCTCTTAAACTCCTCTGCCGGATGATCTGTGGCCGCATAGGAATACTTGGGCGCAAAATAATAGCCCTCCTTATACCCCCAGTAATTGATTCTGGGCGTCTCCTCCGCCTCCGGGTCCTCCATATAACGTCTCTTCGCTTCTTCCATGGTAGGCTCAGGCCGCTTCTCCCATTCAAGCTCCACAAATTCGCAGGAGGGCATCAGCTCCACCGCCGTGATTCCCAGCTCCTTCAGATAGGGAATCTTCTCCCGGATTCCATCATAGGTTCCCCGGTTCTTCACCCCCGAACTCACGTGACGCGTAAATCCCCTCACATGCAGAAGATACAGAATGCTGTCTGACAGGGGCGTCATGGGCGGCCTGTCCTCTCCCCAGTCAAAGCTTTCCGAACAGATTCCGCCTTTCAGCGCGGGATCCACACGCCTGCCCCACTTCTCATTCCCATAGATGATTGCCGCATAAGGGTCCGTGATGATCTCATCCCCTGCATAATAATTATATTTAAAATCGCTGCCCGTCAGGCCTTCCACCTGCAGGCAGTATATATTGCCCACTTTTTTCCCCATATGAAAGGGAAGACGCACCGGCGTCCCCCGGTCATTCAGATACAGAAGCACTCCGCACTCTTCCTTCGTGTGAAGAGCTGCCGCGAAATTCAGCCTTCCATCGGCAGTTACGGATACGCCCATGGGATATGGTACTCCAGGATAAGTCTTAATCTGCTGTCTTACTGTCATGGTTTTCATCTCCTGTTTCTTGTTTGGGGCGGTACATGTGCAAACCAGTCCAAATCACATTTGCTTTTATTATATCATATAGGAAGAACCGCCGCCAGATTTTTATCGCCAAAGACGTTCCTTTGTGTTATACTGTCCACGTGGCAGGAATTCCCGCCGGCAAAATTCAACTGTTTTCATTTAACGAACAGGGAAAAATGGAGGTAAGCATGAGCAGCGATTACAGGAAGCCGTCCGGAGAGCCGGAAGAAGAAATGAGTGTAGAGCTGGAGCTGGAAGACGGCTCAAAAGTCAACTGCGCCGTCATTACAATTCTTGAAGTGGAGGGAAAGAACTACATCGTACTCCTTCCGCTGGACGAATCCGGGAACAACGAGGACGGAGAGGTCTGGTTCTACGGCTATTCGGAAAACGAAGAGGATCCCAATGAGGAACCTGAGCTTCGCTACATTGAAGACGACGCGGAATATGAGATCGTGGCGGACGCCTTTGACGAATATCTGGACAACTGTGAGTTTGACGAGCTGATTGACCCGGATGAGGAGCAGCTTTAAAAGCCGAGGTCACTGAGGAACCGGGAGAGAAATCCCGGTTCCTCTTTTGTTCCAGCCACCCACAGCAGAGTCAGGCGCTTTCTGGCCCGTGTCATCGCCACATAAAACATCCTCCGCTCCTCCTCCACCTGTTCTCCCTTCATGCTTTTCTTATGGGGAATCGTCCCCTCGTTGCAGTCCGGCAGATAGACGGCGTCATATTCCAGCCCCTTGGATGCGTGCATGGTCAGCAGGCTGACGCAGCCCTCTCCCGGCTTTTTCGCCGAGGCGCTCTCCAGCTCCTTTTCATAGAAAAGGATGTGTTCCTCCAGCTCCGCCTGTGAGGGAAACTCCCTTACCTGCTTCTGAAACCAGTCCGCTTCCTGACGCAGTTCCTGAAGTCTGCCGTTTCCCTCCAGAGCGGACTGCCTCAGATATTCGTCATACCCCAGTCCCCGCCGGATATAGTTGACGGCAGCGTATGGATCCATCCGCTTCAGGCGGGCCAGATCCATTTCCAGCTTTCTCAGAATTTCCCCCATATAGGGCTTATCCCGGTAAAAGGCTTTCAGCCGGTCCAGATCAACCCGCTCGGTATCCACCGCAGAGCGGGAAATATAGCGCTTCGGCCGGTTCATGATGCGGAAAAAATCCGACCGCTTCTGTCCTGTGAAAACGAAGGCCAGGTAGGCCCGAAGGTCCAGCGCTGTCTGGCTGCGATAGGGGCTTTTCAGCTTCTCCTTCATCCAGAAGGACACACCTTTTTTCGTCAGCAGCTCTGCCAGCTCCGCCGCATCCCGGTTCGTCCGGAAGATGACGGCGGTCTTTCCCCGCTCCTCTCCCGCCTCCAGAAGCTCTCCCGCGATTTTTTCATTCTGCGCTTCTCTGTCGGGAAACCCCAGGAAGCGGACCGCCTCTCCATGGCCAGAAGCTGCTCTGCTCTTCTTTTCAAAGCGGTTTTTGTTTACGGAAATCAGTTTCCCGGCGCAGGAAAGGATCTCCGGCGTGCTCCGGTAGTTGATGGAAAGCTCCACCCGTCTGGCCTGTGGATAGTCCTTCTGAAAGCCCAGCATAAGCTCCGGCCTCGCGCCGCGGAAGGCATAGATGGACTGATCGTCGTCCCCCACCACGAACAGGTTGTTTTCCGGCAGGGCGAGCATGCGCAGAACTTCGTACTGCATGGCGTTGATGTCCTGAAATTCATCCACAAGGATGTATCTGAACTTTTTCTGCCAGGCCGCAAGAATGGATGGATACTGCAGAAAAAGATCCCTGCAGCCCAGGACCATATCGTCAAAATCCAGCTTCCGCCGCTCCTTCGCCTCCCTGCTGTAGGCGGAATAGACGGCGAAGAACTGTTCCTTTGACAGCGCGCCGGCCTGCGGCATCTCCTGCGGACCGTCCGGAAGCGCACCGGGGCAGCCGTCGTTTTTATATCGGCTGATCTGATTCAGCAAAAGCTCCAGCTGATCCTCTTCCATGGAAGGAAGGCCCTTCTGCCGGAACAGGACGGTTTTTAACAGCTCTCTTTTTTCATGTTCGGATAAAATATTACCGGACTGGTAATGATAGGCACTCTTCAGAATGTGATAATAGATGGCGTGGAAGGTTCCGAAGTTCACCGGATAGAA
>CAJFMW010000035.1 GCA_904392525.1 uncultured Eisenbergiella sp. | reverse complement strand
ACTGGACTTCCATGTGATCGTTTCCTACGGCGTGAGTATTCTGGCAGTATCCAACAATCTGATCGATAATGTGAAGTATAAAGTGGAAGAATTCACCGGTATGGAAATTGAGAAAATCAACATCTTCGTCGAAGGTGTGCGAGTGATTGATTAAGGAGGACAGTAGTTGTGAGTTTGCAGACAATTGACGCCGGATGTCTGGCGAAGATGTTTCTGGCGGGAGCCAAGAGGCTTGAAAGCAAGAAGGAGTGGATTAACGAATTGAACGTATTCCCGGTACCCGACGGGGATACGGGAACGAATATGACGCTTACCATCATGTCGGCGGCAAAGGATGTGGCTACCATGGCGGAGCCCGATATGACGGCGCTTTCCAAGGCGATTTCTTCCGGTTCCCTGCGCGGCGCGAGGGGAAACTCCGGCGTTATTCTTTCACAGCTTTTCAGAGGCTTTACCAAGGGAATCCGCGATTATGATGTGATCACGATCCCCGTAATGGCCGCCGCCAGCGAAAAGGCGGTGGAGACGGCGTATAAGGCCGTTATGAAGCCGAAGGAAGGAACGATCCTCACCGTGGCGAAGGGCGCGTCCATGAAGGCGAGAGAGCTTGCCGATGCGGGCGAGGAGGATATGGAGAAGTTTTTAAAGGAAATCATCGATCACGCGGAGTATGTGCTCAGCCAGACGCCGGAGATGCTTCCGGTACTGAAGCAGGCAGGCGTGGTGGATTCCGGCGGACAGGGACTTGTGGAGGTGCTTCGCGGCGCGTTTGATGCCTTTACGGGAAAGGTTTCCGCAGACTCCTATGACTTTTCCGAACCGGCGAAGCCTGCCGCTTCGGAAATATCTGCGAAGGGCAGCCTGGAAGCGCAGGCAGGCATGGAGATCAAATTCGGCTACTGCACCGAATTTATCATCATGCTGAACAAGACCTTTAATATCAAGCAGGAGATGGATTTCAAGGCTTATCTGGAGTCCATCGGCGATTCCATCGTGGTGGTTGCGGATGATGACGTGGTGAAGGTGCACGTACATACCAATGACCCCGGACTCGCAATCCAGAAGGCATTGAAGTATGGTGCGCTTTCCAATATGAAGATCGATAACATGCGGCTTGAGCATCAGGAAAAGCTGTTCAAGCTGTCGGAGAAGGAAAAAGAGCAGGAAGCGGCCGGAGAGACTCCCGCAGGAGAAACGGAAGCGGTGGGAGAGCATAAGGAGGTCGGCTTCATCGCAGTCTCTGCCGGAGACGGTCTGGCAGAGATTTTCCGCGGGCTCGGCGTGGATTCCATCATCGAGGGCGGACAGACCATGAATCCCAGCACGGAGGATGTGGTTAACGCGATTAAGAAGGTCAACGCGGATACGGTCTATGTGCTTCCCAACAACAAGAACATCATTCTTGCGGCTAATCAGGCGAAGTATCTGGTGGAGGATAAGAATGTGGTTGTGGTGCCCACAAAGACAATTCCTCAGGGCATTACGGCGGTGATCAACTACGTGCCGGATATGGGGGCGGAGGAGAACGAGGCCTCCATGACGGAGGAGATCTCCCATGTGAGAACCGGAGAGGTCACCTATGCGGTGCGTGATACGGTCATTGACGATAAACAGATTCGCCAGGGCGATTACATGGGAATCGGAGACGACGGCATTCTGGCCGTGGGATCGGATATCTCCGATGTGGCCTACGATATGACTGCGGCCATGATGAGCGAGGACTGCGAGCTCATCAGCATCTATTATGGAGCGGATATCACGGAAGAGGACGCCGAGAAGCTCAGGGCGAGGGTAGAAGAGCGCTATCCTTCCTGCGACATCGAACTGCAGTACGGCGGACAGCCCATTTACTACTATATTATTTCAGCTGAATAAAAACAGAATGAACATTCAGACAGGATTGACATCCATTAAGGGAGTCGGCGAAAAGACGGCAAAGCTTTTCGCCAGACTCCATATTACAAATGTGGGAGAGCTTCTGGAGCACTACCCGAGAGATTATGAGAAGATGGAAGCGCCCGTTTCCGTGTCGGCGCTGATGCCCGGAAGGGTATGCGCCGTGAAGGCGGCGGTGATCGGCACGCCCCAGGTCACAAGGGTGCGCTCCCTGGTCATAGCGAATGTACAGGCCGGAGATGCAACCGGCCTTTTTCGTATCACCTTTTTTGGAATGCCCTATATCCGCAGCGTCCTGAAGCCGGGAAGCGTGCATGTGTTCCGCGGACTCTGTCAGACGGGAAGCACAGGGAAGGAGAAGGGACAGGCCGGTGCGCCGGTATCCGCCGGCTCTCGCGGGATCCAGGGAGCGGCTGTCATCCGGATGGAGCAGCCCGCCATTTTCAGCGCGGAGGATTATGCTGCCGTCCAGGATACCCTCCAGCCAAGGTATGCGCTGACAAAGGGGATGACCAACCGGCTGATGACCAGGACGGTGCGGGCAGCACTGGAGGAGCTGGACTGCCTGCAGGAATTTCTTCCGGAAGAGCTTCGGAGGGAATACGGACTGATTCCCTGGCAGGAGGCAGTGAGAAAGATTCACTGTCCGAAGGACATGCAGGAACTGGCCGATGCCAGAAGAAGGCTTTCCTTCAATGAATTCCTCTCCTTTTTTCTCGGCCTTTCCCGGCTGAAAAATGAAAACCAGGTCAGAAGGGTGGAGCAGGTTCTGCGGCGGGTCCCGGATACGGACCGGCTGCTGGAAAAGCTTCCTTACCGGCTGACAGGGGCGCAGCTTAAGGTCTGGGGGCAGATCGAAGAGGATATGAGCAAAGAGACGGCGATGAACCGTCTGGTACAGGGGGATGTGGGAAGCGGAAAGACCATTCTCGCCTTTCTTGCCCTTCTGATGTGCGCGGCAAACGGCAGGCAGGGATGTCTGATGGCGCCCACGGAGGTGCTGGCGGCCCAGCATTTTGAAGCGCTTCTGAAGCTGTGTGAGGAGCAGGATTTGTGCATCCGTCCCGTTCTTCTCACCGGTTCCACGCCGGCAGGGGAGAAGAAGCGGATCTATCAGGCCATCGCGGACGGGGAATATCATGTGATTGTGGGTACCCATGCCCTGATTCAGGAAAAGGTGGAATACAGGAATCTTTCCCTGGTGGTCACGGACGAACAGCATCGCTTCGGCGTCCGGCAGAGGGAATGCCTGGCGGATAAGGGAGAAGGAACCCATGTGCTGGTGATGAGCGCCACGCCGATTCCCCGTACACTGGCCATCGTGCTTTACGGCGATCTGAACGTTTCCATTCTGGACGAGATGCCCGTGGGAAGGCTTCCCATCAAAAACTGCGTGGTGGGTACCTCCTGGCGGCCGAAAGCATATTCCTTCATCGCGGAGCAGGTCCGCTCGGGCCATCAGGCTTATGTGATCTGTCCCATGGTGGAAGAAGGAGAGATGGACGGGCTGGAAAATGTGCAGGATTATGCGAAAAAGCTGGAAGCGGCTCTGCCCGGAGAGATCCATATCGCGGTTCTGCACGGACGGATGAAGAGCGCGCAGAAAAATCAGATCATGGAGGATTTTGCCGCCGGAAAGACGGACGTGCTGGTTTCCACCACTGTGATCGAGGTGGGAATCAATGTGCCGAACGCTACGGTCATGATGGTGGAAAATGCGGAACGCTTCGGCCTGGCGCAGCTTCACCAGCTCCGCGGACGCGTGGGAAGGGGAAGCGCCCAGAGCTACTGTATTTTCATCAGCTCCAATGAAAATGAGGAGGTGATGAAGCGGCTGAAGATCCTGAATGACTCCAACGACGGTTTTTTCATCGCCAATGAGGATCTGAAGCTGCGGGGGCCGGGAGATCTGGCCGGCGTGCGCCAGAGCGGAGAGCTGGATTTTAAGATTGGGGATATCTACCGGGATTCGGACCTTCTGTTAAAGGCCAGCGCCCTGGCGGAACGGATCGTTTCTGAGGATCCGGAAAAAAGGAAGCCGGAGTTTGCCTCCCTCTATCAGTGGGAATCCGAAAATGGGAATCCGGTTGACTTTCGGAGTATATAAAGGTAAAATTTTTGATAACGGTTTGGCTGCGGCGGGCCGCGGTTCTGCCGGAAACAGCAGGATTACAGGAATGGAGAGTGTTATGTCGAAGATTGCAATTGTCACGGACAGCAACAGCGGAATTACACAGGCGCAGGCGGAGGAGCTTGGCATCTATGTTCTGCCCATGCCGTTTATGATAGGCGGGGAGACCTATTTCGAGGGAATCAATCTGAGCCAGGAAGAATTTTATGAAAAGCTGCGGACGGGCGTTTCCGTTTCCACTTCTCAGCCCACGCCGGACTCTGTACTGCGTCTGTGGCGCAGGCTTCTTCTGGATTATGATGAGATCGTGCACATCCCCATGAGCAGCGGTCTTTCCGGTTCCTGCCAGACGGCGATGATGCTTGCCGACGATTTCGACGGACGTGTGCAGGTGGTAAATAACCAGCGGATATCCATCACCCAGCGGCGATCCGTGATCGACGCCATCCACATGGCGGAGAAAGGGATGGATGCGGCGGAAATCAGGGAGTTTCTGGAAAAGGACAAGTTTAATTCCAGCATCTACATCATGGTGGACACGCTTTTTTATCTGAAAAAAGGCGGACGCATCACGCCGGCCGCCGCGGCGCTCGGAACGCTTCTGCGCTTAAAGCCGGTGCTGCAGATTCAGGGGGAAAAGCTGGACGCTTTTGCCAAGGCACGCACCACCGCATCCGCCAGACAGATCATGCTGAACGCGGTGATCAACGATGTGACGGAACGGTTTGGACGTCCGCTGGAGAACTGCGGAATGTGGATCGACTTCGCCCATACGCAGAATGAGGAAGCCATCCGGGATTTCCAGAAGGAGGTTCTGGCCCATTTCCCGGGAGCGGAGAGCTATATTGCGCCGCTTTCTCTGAGCGTATCCTGCCACATCGGTCCCGGCGCTCTGGCGGTGGCGGTCACGATGCGGAACGACTGAATCTGAAAAACAATGTGATAAACGGCGGGAAGGGGACGCACAAAGTCGCTTCCCGCCTTTGCTTCCCGGCTGTCTGACGGATTTTTTCGCCAGGCAGCCTGCGTTTGGTATGAGTTGAAAAAGGAGAGTAGAATGAGCAGTCAGAACACTTACGATGCTTCCAGCATTACGGTGCTGGAGGGACTTGAGGCGGTCCGCAAGAGACCGGGCATGTATATCGGAAGCGTTTCCACGAAGGGACTCAATCATCTGGTTTATGAGATTGTAGACAATGCGGTGGATGAGCATCTGGCAGGTGTGTGCGATAAGATCTGCGTGACGCTGGAGGCGGACGGCTCCGCCACCGTGGACGATAACGGAAGAGGCATTCCGGTGGGAATGCATGAAAAAGGGGTGAGCGCGGAACGGCTGGTGTTTACCACCCTGCATGCGGGAGGTAAATTCGATCATTCCGCCTATAAAACCAGCGGCGGCCTGCATGGCGTGGGTTCCTCCGTGGTGAACGCCCTTTCCGCCAGGATGACCGTGCGCGTGCGGCATGACGGAAAGATTTATGAGGACCGGTACGAGCGCGGTATCCCGACGGTGGAGCTGGTGGACGGCCTTCTTCCCGTGGTGGGCAAGGCCCGGAATACGGGAACCAGCATCAACTTTCTGCCGGACGATGAGATTTTTGAAAAGACCCGCTTTAAAGAGGATGAGATCAAGAGCCGCCTGCATGAGACGGCCTATCTGAACCCGGCGCTCACCATCGTGTTTACGGACAAAAGAAAAGAGGAGCCGGAGGTGATCGAATATCACGAGCCGGAGGGAATCGTGGGCTTCATCCGCGACCTGAACAAATCCAGGGAGCCGGTGAGCGATGTGGTCTATTTTGCCGGGGAGAGCGAAGGAATTTCCGTGGAGGGCGCCTTCCAGTACGTGAATGAATTTCACGAAAACGTGCTGGGCTTCTGCAACAATATCTATAACGCGGAAGGCGGAACCCATCTGACCGGCTTCAAGACCATGTTTACGGGCATCATCAACACCTACGCGAGACAGCTGAACATTCTGAAGGAAAAGGATCCGAATTTCACCGGAGCGGATGTGAGAAACGGCATGACGGCGGTGATTTCCATCAAGCATCCGGATCCCCGGTTTGAGGGCCAGACCAAGACCAAGCTGGACAACCAGGATGCGGCGAAGGTGGTGAGCAAGGTGACGGGCGAGGAGGTGGTCCGCTACTTTGACAGGAACCTGGAGACCTTAAAGAACATCATCGGCTGCGCGGAGAAGGCGGCGAAGATCAGAAAGAGCGAGGAGAGGGCCAAAACAAATCTGCTCTCCAAACAGAAGTTTTCCTTTGATTCCAACGGCAAGCTGGCAAACTGTGAATCCCGTGACGCTTCGAAATGTGAGATCTTCATCGTAGAGGGAGATTCCGCCGGCGGCAGCGCCAAGATGGCAAGGGACCGCTCCTATCAGGCCATCCTGCCCATCCGTGGAAAGATTTTGAACGTGGAAAAGGCGAGCATCGACAAGGTGCTGGCAAACGCGGAGATCAAATCCATGATCAACGCCTTCGGCTGCGGCTTTTCAGAAGGATATGGAAACGATTTTGACATCACAAAGCTGCGTTATGATAAGATCATCATCATGACCGATGCGGATGTGGACGGCTCGCACATTTCCACCCTGCTTCTAACCCTGTTTTACCGCTTCATGCCGGAGCTGATTTTTGAGGGGCATGTGTATCTGGCCATGCCGCCCCTTTATAAGGCCATGCCCGCAAAGGGAAAGGAAGAATATCTTTACGACGATAAGGCGCTGGAGCGCTATCGGAAGAAGCATAAGGGGCCGTTTACCCTGCAGCGCTACAAGGGTCTGGGAGAAATGGATGCCTCCCAGCTCTGGGAAACCACCCTGAATCCGGAAACCAGGCTGCTGAAGCAGGTGGAAATCGAGGATGCCAGAATGGCCTCGGAGGTCACGGAGCTTCTCATGGGGACGGACGTGCCGCCGAGACGCACGTTCATTTATGAGTATGCGCCGGACGCGCAGCTGGATATCTGAACTGTTTCACATAAATAGGAGAGTGAAAATTTGGAAGAGAAGATCATAAAAACAGAATATTCCGAGGTCATGCAGAAGTCCTTCATTGACTATGCCATGAGCGTTATTGTGGCCAGGGCCCTTCCCGATGTGCGGGACGGCCTCAAGCCGGTGCAGCGCCGGACGCTCTATGATATGTATGAGCTGGGCATCCGCTATGACCGGCCCTACCGGAAATGCGCGCGTATCGTGGGCGATACCATGGGTAAATACCATCCTCACGGGGACAGCTCCATCTACGACGCGCTGGTGGTGATGGCCCAGGATTTCAAGAAGGGGATGCCCCTGGTTGACGGGCACGGCAACTTTGGAAACATAGAGGGAGACGGCGCCGCGGCCATGCGTTATACGGAAGCCCGCCTGGAGCAGGTGACTCAGGAGGCCTTCCTCGCGGATCTGGACAAGGACGTGGTGGACTTCGGCCCGAACTTTGATGAAACGGAGAAGGAACCGACAGTCCTTCCGGTGAAAATTCCCAACCTGCTGGTCAACGGCTCAGAGGGTATCGCGGTGGGTATGGCAACCAGCATCCCGCCTCACAACCTGGGGGAAGTGATCGAGGCGGAAAAGGCCTTCATGAAAAATGAAGCCATTTCCACGGCGGAGCTGATGAAATACTTAATCGGTCCGGATTTTCCCACGGGAGGCATCGTCACGAACAAGGACGATCTGCTTTCCATCTATGAAACGGGAACCGGAAAGATCCGCATCCGCGGCAAGGTGGAGGTGGAAAAGGGAAAGGGTGGAAAGACCAACGTGGTCATCACGGAGATTCCCTACCCCATGATCGGCGCGAACATCGGCAAGTTCCTGGCGGATGTGGCGGCTCTGGCGGAAACAAAAAAGACCGCGGACATCAGCGACATTTCCAACCAGTCCTCCAAGGAGGGCATCCGCATCGTCATCGAGCTGAAGCGGGACGCGGACGTGGACAACTTCATTAACATGCTTTATAAGAAGACCCGTCTGGAGGATACCTTCGGCGTGAATATGCTGGCCATCGCGGACGGGAGGCCGGAGACGCTGGGGCTTCGTGCGATTCTGAAGGCCCATGTGGATTTTCTCTATCAGGTGACCACCAGAAAATACGAGAACCTGCTCGCGAAGGAGAGAAACCGGAGGGAGATTCAGGAAGGTCTCATCAAGGCCTGCAATGTGATCGACCTCATCATCGAGATCCTCAGAGGGTCCCGCGACCGAGCCATGGCGAAGGCCTGTCTGGTGGAAGGAAAAACGGACGGCATCCGCTTTAAGTCTAAAGAGTCGAAGGTAATGGCCCAGCAGCTTTCCTTTACGGAGAACCAGGCCAACGCCATTCTGGAAATGCGCCTGTACAAGCTCATCGGCCTGGAACTGGAGGCGCTGATTAAGGAGCATGAGGAGACCCTTGCGAATATCTATCGTTATGAGGATATTCTGGAGCGCAGGGAGTCCATGGCCCAGGTCATCATAAATGAGCTGGACGAGATCAAAAAGAAGTTCGCAAGGCCCAGAAGAACCGTGATCGATAACTGTGCGGAGGCGGTATTTGAGGAAAAAAAGGTGGAAGAGGTGGACGTGATGTTTCTCATGGACCGCTTCGGCTATGCCAGGACCATCGATATGTCCGTCTATGAGCGCAATAAGGAGGCGGCGGATGCGGAGAACCGCTTCGCATTCCAGTGCAGAAACACGGGAAGAATCTGCCTGTTCACCAATACGGGACAGCTGTATACCATTAAGGTTTCCGACCTGCCCTATGGAAAATTCCGGGATAAGGGTGTTCCGGTGGATAACGTGAGCAACTACGATTCCACAAAAGAAGAGATCCGCAACGTCTGCAGCCAGTCGGAGCTGAATCTCTGCCGCATGATTTTTACCACGAAGATGGGAATGATCAAGGTGGTGGACGGCGGAGAATTTGACGTGATGAAGCGTACTGTCGCGGCCACCAGGCTCCAGGACGGCGATGAGGTGAAGGATGTGACCGTGCTTAAGGAGCAGCAGACCGTGGTGCTTCAGACCCATAAGGGCTTCTTTTTGCGCTTTGCTGTGGAGGAGATTCCGGAAAAGAAAAAGGCCGCTGTCGGCGTGCGGGCCATCCGCCTGAGCCCGGAGGACTTCGTGGAGGCAGTGCATTTCACCGAGCCCGGAAAAGACGGGAGCATTCCCTTTGGGGACAGACAGCTGGAGCTGTCCCGTCTGAAGATTGCAAAGAGGGACGGAAAGGGCACGAAGGTGCGCGTATAGAATGTTACGATTCCTGCAGACTGAAATCAGTCTGCAGGGCTAAAATTCAGAAACCCGGGAGGACAGCGCCGCCTGATGCAGAGCCTGTCCTTCGTCTGAAAATCTCAGCCCCTTAAAAGCGGCCGCAGGGCAGATGGCTCCGGCCTTTTACAGATCAGGAACAGATTGAGGTTCCCGACCGTTTCATACAGGCTGTCAAGGCCTGCCTGATGATAAAGTTCCCAGTCCTTACAAGAATGTTTCATAGCCGCTCCTTTCTCTGCCCACAGTTTAGCGCCGGAAGAGGTGACCGTCAAGCAAAGTCTGCGTAAAAGGGCATTGCCTTTTTTTTAACGAGCAATTATAATGAAAGGCAGACAGATTCCGGGAGAGAAAACAGGAATCGGAAAGGTATGAAAACGGATGAGAGTGATTGCGGGAGAGGCGAGAAGCCTGCCGTTAAAGTGTCCGGAGGGGCTGGACACCAGACCGACCACGGACAGGATTAAGGAAACTCTGTTCAACATTCTGCAGCCCTGGATACCGGGCAGTATTTTTGTGGATCTGTGCAGCGGCAGCGGCGCCATCGGAATAGAGGCCATCAGCCGTGGAGCGAAGCGGGCTTATTTCGTGGAAAACGCGGCAAAGGCTGTGAAATGCATTCAGGAGAATCTTCATTTTACAAAATTTGAGGACAGGGCCGTCCTGCTCAGACAGGATGTGGTGGCGGCGCTTTCCGGCATCCATGAGAAGGAAGCAGATGTGATTTTCATGGATGCGCCCTATAGCGCGGGACTGGAAGAGCCCGTCCTTGAGGCGCTGTACCGGATGCCCTATGTGACGGAGGAGACGCTGATCGTTTTTGAAGCGGAGAGGGACAGGGATTTTTCCTTCGCGGAGGACTGCGGCTTTGATGTGACGAGAGAAAAGTGCTATAAAACAAACAAGCATGTATTTATGAAAAAAAGGAATGCGGAGCATTGATTTATGAAAGCAGCTATTTACCCAGGAAGCTTTGACCCGGTGACGTTCGGCCACCTGGATATTATCAGGAGGGCGGCGTCGATTTTTGATGAATTAACGGTCAGCGTGCTGAACAATACGCAGAAGACTCCGTTGTTTTCTGTGGAAGAACGTGTTAAAATACTGGAAGAAGCCACAAATGACCTTCCAAACGTGAAAATCGATTCCTTTTCGGGACTTTTGATCGATTATGCGAGAGAGAAGGACGTGCATGTGGCAATCCGTGGACTTCGTGCCATCACGGATTTTGAATATGAACTGCAGACCGCGCAGACGAACAGTATGCTGTCGGGAGGGGAACTGGATACCGTTTTCCTGACAACCCGGCTGGAATATGCCTACCTCAGTTCATCCAGCGTGAAGGAAATCGCAGCATTTCATGGGGATGTTTCCCAGTGTGTGCCTGACTTCGTAGCCAGGCTTTTATATGAAAAATTCGGACATGCGTAAACAGTTTCGGATGATTACGGAGCCGCCGGACGGCAGAACGGAGCGCAAGCGCTTCCGTATGGAGGGAAAACATGAGCAGCAGAATCGAACAGTTGATTGATGAAATCGAAGAATATATTGACAGCTGTAAATATCAGCCGCTTTCCAACAGCAAGATTATCGTGAATAAGGAAGAGCTTGAAGAGCTTCTGCGGGAGCTGCGCATGAAGACTCCCGATGAGATCAAGCGCTATCAGAAGATCATCAATAACAAGGAAGCCATCCTGAACGATGCAAGAGAGAAGGCGGAAGCGCTGATCAATGAGGCGACCGCACATACCTCGGAGCTGATCAGCGAGCATGAAATCATGCAGCAGGCCTATGCGCAGGCGAATGAGGTGGTCAATATGGCGACCCAGCAGGCGCAGGAGATCCTGGACAATGCGACCGTGGAGGCAAACAGCGTGAAGGCGTCTGCCATCCAGTATACGGATGATATTCTGGCTAACCTGGAGCAGATCATTGAAAACGGCATCAATATTGCGAATACCCATTATGGACAGCTTCTGGACGATCTGAACAGCTGTCTGAACGTGGTGCAGTCCAACCGGATGGAGCTTCGTCCGGATGAGATTGAGGACACCTCTTCCCTGCCGGATATGAATGCGGTTGATCCGAAGGAAGTCAGGGATGATGTGAATCTGGACCTTATGTAGGAAAATGCCGGGAATTGAGCGGATGCCACGTTCGGCGGGGCATCCGCCTTATTTTTTGTACGATACACCCGGAGGGCGTATGCGTGGATGGCAGGCTTGTCTGCACGGACACGCGGAAATCCGACGGACAACGGCCAGCGAACAGCTTTGCTGTGAGCTGTCCGCGATAAGTCTGACGGGCAAAGGAGCGCGCGGGAGCGCTTCGGTGAGGAGGAAAAAGGTGAAAGGGAATATACGAAAGATACTTCTGACGGCGGCGTTTCTGCTTCTGGCGTTTCCTGCGGTCAGAACGCAGGCCAGCGAACCTGTGGTCATTGTGATCGATCCGGGACACGGCGGAGAAAACCGGGGCGGAGAGGTGCCAGGGCAGTTTCTGGAGAAGGAGCTCACCCTGCAGACGGCGCAGGCCATGAAGCAGACGCTGGAGCAGTTTGAGGGAGTGGAGGTTTATCTGACGAGAACGACGGACCAGGAGCTTTCCCTGGAAGAACGGGCGCAGATCGCCAAAGCCTATGGCGCGGATTTCCTGTTTTCTCTTCACTATAATATGTCCTCGGAACATAACCTGTACGGTTCGGAGGTCTGGACCTCCGTTTTCGGGCGGTATTATTCTGCAGGCCAGACCTTCGGCAGGCTGCAGCTTGCAGAGATGGCTGCAAAGGGGCAGTATATCCGGGGCGTGAAAACCAGGCTGAACAGCCGTGGGACGGATTATTACGGCGTAATCCGCGCCTCCAGAGAACTGGATATTCCCTGTGTCATCATTGAACACTGTTACATGGACCATCCTGTTGACAGCCATCAGGTCGATACGGCTTCGGAAGTGGAAAATATGGGAGTCAGCGATGCCATTGCCGCAGCCAAATATTTTCATCTGAAATCTTCCTCTCTGGGACTGGATTACAGCGGCTACTCTTATGGGACGGTGCCTGCGCCGCATGGAGCTGCTGCGCCCGACCGCACGCCGCCGGAAACTGTGAATCTGAGCGTTCTTTCCACGGATGCGGCTGCAGGCAGGGTGGATTTTCTGCTGGAAGCGCAGGATGCCCAGTCAGGCATTCTGTATTACAGCTACAGTCTGGATGGAGGCGCGACCTGGTCCACCCTCATGCCCTTTGCCAATCTGGGCTCGCTGACCTTCTCCGTCACCGTGCCCGCGGGAAGTTCGTCTGTCATCCTTTGTCGGGCCTATAACGGATACGATCAGTATACGGAGAGCACAGCCGTTTTGCCGTGAGGATTTTTCGCGGAATAAGCCTCATCAGAAAAGAACGGGAAAGAGGGCTGTATAATACAGGAAGGCGAGCAGGGTCTGGATGCACTTATGCAGAACATACTGCCTCAGGGAAAGATCCGTTTCCCGGATCATGCTGTAGGTCTGCGCGATGCAGGACAGGCCTCCGAAGGGAAGCAGGACAAAACCCCAGAACGCGTTCGCGGGCCCCAGCCCTGACAGGCCGCTGGTGATTTCCAGAAGGCAGGCACAGAGCGCGCGGGCGGTGTCCGCCCGGATGGGAAGCAGAAGATCGGGAATGAGGTTCATCAGATTGAACAGGATCATATAACCGCCAAGGGAGCCGATGGAAACGAGCGCCGAGGCGATGGAGGCCTGCATCTGCTCCAGCAGGGACGGCGCCCGGCGGGCATTTCGAACCTCTGCCCGGCTTTCTGCGGGAAGGGAAGCGGCACGGAGGACGCGCGCGAAGGTTTTTGGAAGGGAAACTGTTCCGGCGGACCTGGTGCAGACCGGAATATCCCGGTAAAATATCCAGCGCAGAAACAGACCGTAGAGCAGCGGGAGCAGATACATGCCTGCCCAGAACGGCCAGGGATTTGGAACGGGAAAAAGAGTGAGCACGAAGCCGGAAAAATAGATGGGCCCGATGTTGTTGCAGAATGCGAGCATCAGCGACGCTTCCCGGCGCGTCAGCCTGCCGTGCTGCAGGCTTTCCGCCGTCACGCGGGCGCCCATGGGGAAGCCGCAGAGAAAGCCGATGACGAGCACGTAAAGGCAGGAATCGGACAGGCCGAAGAGCGGCCGGAGCAGCGGAGCGAACAGGCGGGCAAAGCTGTCGGAGAGATTCATGCGGATCAGGATTCCGGAAAGGATCATAAAGGGCAGAAGGGTAGGAATCATTTTTTCAAACCACAGATTCAGCCCCGTAAGAGACAGCGCCAGCGCTTTTTCATTCTCCAGAAGCATGGAAAGGGTGAGAGCGGTGAAAAGGCATAACAGCAGGGCCTTTTTTACGGTGCGAAGCCGCGCCTTCAGGGAAACGCTTTTGGGCCTGTAGAGCCGGTGTTCTCTCATGGGTGCCTCTGCTGTCTTTTTTATCAATCTATGATTAAGAACGTTTCAGAATGACCGGAAACAGATGAGGAGGAAGGATTATGATCCGTCTGGACCGTTATTTATGTGAGATGGGAGAAGGAACCCGGAGCGAAGTGAAGGAGCTTCTGCGTAAGGGACGTGTCAGCGTGGACGGGTGTCCGGAGAAGAATCCGGCCCGGAAGGTGGATGAAAAGAGCGTTCAGGTGTGTGTGGACGGACGGCTTCTTTCCTATGCGAAAAACGTCTATTTTCTGATGAATAAACCGGCGGGCCTGCTGTCTGCCACCAGGGACGGCCATGGCCGGACGGTTCTGGACTGGATGCGGGAAAGAGAGCCGGAGAACGCTTTGCTGAAAAGGGATCTGTTTCCGGCAGGAAGGCTGGACAAGGACACGGAGGGGCTGCTTCTGATCACGGATGACGGCGCCCTGGCACACCGCCTGCTTTCTCCGGCCAGACATGTGAAGAAAACCTATTATGTGGAAACGGACGGAACGCTTTCCGAAGAGGCCTGCGACAGGCTGCGGGAGGGCGTGGAAATCGGAGAAGAGGAGCGCACCAGACCGGCTGAAATCCGGGAGACGAAGCTGGAGGGATGCGCGGAACAATCCCGTGCGGCTTACCTTCTTACCATCACGGAAGGGAAGTACCACCAGGTGAAGCGGATGATGCAGAGCCAGGGAAGAACGGTGACCTATCTGAGGCGCGTGTCCATGGGGCCGCTGGTTCTGGGCGACACCCTTCCTGTGGGAGAGTTCCGGCCCCTTTCCCCAGAGGAGCTGGCCGCACTGGAACCGGCCGGTTCCGGCGTGCGGGAGATGCTCTCCGGCATTGATACCGTGATTTTTGATCTGGACGGCACGCTGGTGGATTCCATGTGGGTCTGGCCGGAAATCGATGTGGAATATCTGGGAAGATACGGAATTCAGTTGGATGAGCGGCTTCAGGGCGACATCGACGGGATGAGCTTTACGGAGACGGCGGAATATTTTAAGGAGCGGTTCGGTATTCCGGACAGCGTGGAGAAGATCAAGGAAGACTGGAACCGGATGGCGGAGGAGAAATATCTGCATCAGGTTTCCCTGAAAAAAGGGGTGCGGGAGTTTATCGAAGCGTGCCGGGAGAAAAAATGGAAGCTCGGCATCGCCACCAGCAATTCCAGGCAGCTGGTGGAAGGGGTGATCGGCGCGCAGGGACTGACGGACGCCTTTTCCTGCATCCTGACCAGCTGTGAGGTGGGGAAGGGGAAGCCTGCTCCCGACATCTATCTTGCCGTGGCAGAAAGGCTTGGCACAGACCCGGCGCACTGCCTGGTATTTGAGGACATCGAGCCGGGAATCCGTGCGGGAAAGGCCGCAGGAATGCGGGTCTGTGCGGTGAAGGACGAATGGTGCCAGACGCCGGAAGCGCAGATGCGTAAGCTGGCGGATTATTACATTGCGGATTATACAGCGCTTATATGATGTTTCAAACACTAAAAACAGTACGGCACAACGGCCGAAAAGAAAGGAAAAAGGAATGGCGAAGGGATTCTTGCCGGTAACAAGAGAAGAGATGGAAGAGAGGGGGATTGACAGGCCGGACTTTGTCTATGTCATCGGGGACGCCTATGTGGATCATCCCTCCTTTGGCCATGCCATCATCAGCCGCGTGCTGGAGGCGCACGGCTACAGCGTCTGCATCATTTCCCAGCCGGACTGGAAGGACGAGGGGAGCATCGATGTATTCGGAAAACCGAAGCTCGCCTTCCTCGTTTCCGCCGGGAACATGGATTCCATGGTCAATCACTATTATGTTTCCGGAAAAAGAAGGCAGGAGGATGCGTATACGCCGGGAGGAAAAGCGGGAAAGCGGCCGGACCATGCGGCTGTGGTCTATGGAAATCTGATCCGCCGCACCTACAAAGACGTTCCGATCATTCTGGGCGGAATCGAGGCCAGCCTGCGCAGGATGGCCCACTATGATTACTGGAGCGATTCCTTCCGCCGTTCCATCCTTCTGGACAGCCAGGCGGATCTGATTTCCTATGGAATGGGAGAAAAGTCCATTGTGGAGATCGCGGATGCGCTCGCTTCCGACATTGATGTGAAGGATATCACCTTTGTGGCGGGAACCGTTTATAAGACGAAGAAGCCGGACGAGGTATACGGCGGCGTGCGGCTGCCTTCCTATGAAGAGATGAAGGCGGATAAGAAAAGATATGCGGACAGCTTTCTTGTTCAGCACAATAACACGGACCCCATCAATGGAAACGTGCTGATGGAGGGCTATCCCGGCGGCGTGTATGTGGTGCAGAATCCGCCGCAGAAGCCTCTGACCATGCAGGAAATGGACGATGTATACGCCCTTCCCTATATGCGCACCTACCATCCATCCTACGAAAGCCAGGGCGGAGTCCCGGCGATCCGTGAGATCAAATTTTCCCTGATCAGCAACAGGGGATGCTTCGGCGGCTGCAGCTTCTGCGCCCTGACCTTTCATCAGGGACGCACGGTGCAGGTGAGAAGCCATGCGTCCATTCTGGAAGAGGCGAAGGAGCTGATTCAGGATAAGGATTTCAAAGGCTACATTCATGATGTGGGAGGACCGACGGCCAATTTCCGCGCACCCTCCTGCCAGGATCAGCTGGTGCGCGGCGTTTGCAAAAACAGACAGTGCCTGTTCCCGAAGCCCTGTCCGCATCTGGATGCGGATCACAGGGATTATCTTGAGCTTCTCCGTTCCCTGCGGGCGCTTCCCGGCGTGAAGAAGGTGTTCATCCGCTCCGGAATCCGCTTCGACTATCTGCTGGCGGACTCGGACGATACCTTTTTCCGGGAGCTGGTGCAGTATCATGTGAGCGGCCAGCTCAAGGTGGCCCCGGAGCACATCTGCGATGCGGTGCTGAAAAGGATGGGCAAGCCGGAAAACGCGGTCTATGAAAAATTCCGGAAAAAATACGCCAGGCTGAACGAGGAGCTGGGGCTGAAGCAGTATCTGGTGCCCTACCTGATGAGCTCCCATCCCGGTTCCACCCTGAAGGAGGCTGTGGCGCTGGCGGAATATCTGCGGGATCTGGGCTACATGCCGGAGCAGGTGCAGGATTTTTATCCCACGCCGTCCACCATGTCTACGGTCATGTATTATACGGAAGTGGATCCGAGAGACGGCAAACCGGTTTACGTCTGCAAAAATCCCCATGAAAAGGCCATGCAGCGGGCGCTGATCCAGTACCGAAACCCGAAAAATTATGATCTGGTGCATGAAGCGCTCACAAAGGCCGGACGGACGGATCTGATCGGCTTCGGCCCGAAATGCCTGATCCGCCCCCGGAAGGAAGAGCGGAGCAGGATGGGCGGCAGGGACGGCAGCGGCCGGAAAACGGCGGAGCGGACCGGACAGACCGGAAAGGATATACGGATGGCCGGAAAGAGAAGGCGGCCGGGCAGCGGACGGACGGAGACAGACAGACGGGAAGCCCGCCAGCCGGAGACCCGCCGGAAGAAAACCATCCGGAATGTGCATAAGAAGAAAACTGGAGAAGATTGAAAAATGCGCTCGATAGCGCATTTTTCAATCAGGATTTGCGCCGAAGCGTCGCAAATCCCGTTATCGCGGCGCCGAACTGGAGGTTCGGCGCGCGTGCCTCAGCAACGCTTCGGCGTGGAGGTAAAAATGAAACGCATTCTTTTTGTGGAAGATGATCTGAGCCTGATGAACGGGCTTACCTTTGCACTGAAAAAGCAGGGGTATGAGCCGGATGTGGCGAGAACCGTCTTTGAGGCGGAGAAAAAATGGCAGAACGGCGGATATGATCTGGTGATCCTGGATGTCGCCCTTCCCGACGGCTCCGGCTATGAGCTGTGCAAACGTATCCGGGAAACGTCGAAGGTACCGGTTCTGTTTCTCACGGCGGCCGACGAGGAGATGGACATCATCATGGGACTTGATCTGGGCGGCGACGATTATATCACCAAGCCCTTCAAGCTTGCCGTATTTCTGGCGCGGGTGAACGCGCTCCTTCGAAGGGGCGGCAATTTTCAGCAGGAAAAAGCTGAACTGAAGTCCAATGGAATCCGGGTGGATCTTTTAAAACAGGAGGTCTTTAAGGGGCAGGAGCGGATCGAGCTGACGGCCGGAGAATACCGGCTTTTGTGCCTGTTCATGGAAAATCCGGATATCGTTCTTTCTCCGGAGCAGATCCTTGGCAGGCTATGGGACAGCGAGGAAAACTACATCAACAGCAGCACGCTCACCGTTTATATCCGCAGGCTGCGCGCCAAGATTGAGGATGATCCCGGTTCACCGGAGAAGATCGTAACCGTCCGGCGTATGGGCTATAGGTGGAATACGCTGGATAGAAAATAAGAAGGGAATGCCGTTACAGCTCTGCCGGGACATAACTGTAACCTTTTATTGCCTCCGGCCGCCGCGTGTTCTCGGGATATTCATGTGTGAGACCGGACACCGGCGATATGGCCGCATCTTTCGACGGGCAATACTCCTCCCGGAACCGGAAGCTCTTTTATTATAATCCGGAAATTGGGGTTTGACAAGTGCGTGAGGGTGTGTTACAGTAACGATAGTTTTAGAAATTTCAAAAACTGTGATGGGAAGAAGTAGGAGAAAGCACGGACCCACAGAAAGCAGCCGGCTGATGAGAGGCGCGGGAAAAGCTGATCTGAATACATCCCGGAGTTCTGTACCCAAACCGGAAGGGAGTAGGCTGCAGCGGAGGCACCCGTTATCGTGCAGGAGTATCGCGAGACCGTGTGGACTGCAGCCGCCGGAGAAGCCGTACTTGATGAGGCAGCCGGTGTGAGCCGTCTGCGAAGAAAGGTGGTAACACGATGAAAATCGTCCTTTCTCCTGAAAAAGGAGAAGGGATTTTTTTATGCCTGAAAAAGGTCACAGCAGATTAATATGCCGCTAAAGCGGCGGAAAGGTAAGGCGGATGAAATCCTGTGGATTTCATCCTGGAAATTAGCCTTGCGGCTAATTTCTCAGATTAATATGTCGCTAAAGCGGCAGGAAAAGAGGTAAGAAATGCAGGTATTTGAGGAGCTGAGAGCGAGAGGGCTGCTGGCGCAGCTGACGGATGAGGAAGAGATCCGGGAGATGGTGAATGCGGGAAAGGCCACATTTTACATCGGCTTTGATCCCACAGCGGACAGTCTTCATGTGGGACATTTCATGGCACTGTGCCTGATGAAGCGGCTGCAGATGGCCGGCAACAGGCCCATCGCACTGCTGGGCGGCGGTACGGGCATGATCGGAGACCCTTCCGGCAGAAGCGATATGCGCACCATGATGACGAAAGAAACCATCGACCACAACTGCGAATGCTTTAAAAAGCAGATGAGCAAATTCATTGACTTCTCGGATGGAAAGGCCATTCTGGCGAACAATGCCGACTGGCTGCTGAATCTGAATTACATCGAACTACTGCGTGACGTGGGAGCGTGCTTCTCCGTCAACAACATGCTCCGCGCGGAGTGTTACAAACAGAGAATGGAAAAGGGCTTAAGCTTCCTGGAATTCAACTACATGATCATGCAGAGCTACGACTTCCTGATGCTCTACCAGAAATACGGCTGCAACATGCAGTTCGGCGG
>CAJFMW010000034.1 GCA_904392525.1 uncultured Eisenbergiella sp. | reverse complement strand
TGTGAACGAAATCAAGAAAACAAGGCTTGCCTATGACAACATTACCGTACAGCTTTCAAAAAAGAATACCCGTTTTCAGTATAAGCTGATAAAGAAAGGAGGCAGAGCTTCCGAGTTTGAAAATGCTATTGAATGGCTCTGTCTGTCCGGTATCGTCTCACAGGTGTATAAGGTAGAGCAAATCAAAAAGCCTTTGGAGAATTACCGTGATATTGATGCGTTCAAGATTTACGTTTCCGACCTGGGACTGCTCTGTGCAAAGAAAGACCTGGCGGCAAACGATGTCCTCTATATGGTTGAGGAGTTGAACGATTTTAAGGGCGGTATGGCTGAAAACTATGTCAATGTGCAGCTTACCATTAACGGATATAAGACATACTATTGGGAGTCTGAGCGTGGAGCTGAGATAGATTTTGTCATTCAGCGTGACGGTCAGCTTATCCCCATTGAAGTAAAATCGGCTGACAACACCAGAGCAAAGAGCCTGAAGGTCTATATGGAAACCTATAAGCCTGCTTACGCCATCAAGCTCTCTGCAAAAAACTTCGGCTTTGAGGACAATAGAAAGACCGTTCCCCTCTACGCCGCATTTTGTATCTAAAGTCAATCCGATTGCAGGAATAACGCTCGTAGATAATGAGGGCGTTATTTTTATGCAGACAGTTTCTGTCATTCCAAAAGCAGACGGAAATTGGGACCATACGCATAGTCTGAGCGATCGAAAGGAATGGAAACTGACGCAGACTGTCGGTGAGTGAGAACGGGAAAATTGAAAAAGATATGGAATAAAAAATAAACACCTTGAAAACGTCCTTCTTTTTGATATAATAGGCAAAAAGGCTGATGTAAGGCCTTACATTCAGCCGCTGCGCGGTCATTTCCAGGCCGCAGCGCAAAAAAATTACGGAGGGAAAAGAGGACATGAAACTGATCCTTGCGCCTTCGGCGCAGACAGACACAAGCATCGCGGTGGTATGGGACAAACCGGAGGATGCGCAGAGCATTGAGGAGTACGTGCTGTACTTAAACGGCAGAGAGGCCGCGCGGGTGAAGGAAACGGATTATACCTTCGAAAACCTCACGCCGGATACGGAGTACACCATCCGTCTCGGCGCGGTGATGAAGGAGGGCTTTCTGCCCCAGAGCAACCTGGTGACGGCGAGAACCAGGAAAAAGCCGCAGGTGTTTGACGTGACCGCATTCGGGGCTGTGGGAGACGGAAGCACCATGAACACACAGGCCATTCAGAACGCCATCGACGCCTGTGCGCCGGGCGGTATGGTTTATGTGCCGGCGGGCGTCTTTTTAACCGGCGCGCTTTTCTTAAAAAGCGATATGACCCTTTACGTGGAAAAAGGGGGAAAGCTTCTGGGCAGCGACAGGCCGGAAGATTACCCGCTGATGACCTATCTGTATGAAGGCAGGCAGCAGCTCTGTCATGCCAGCCTGATCAATACGAAGGAAGAGGAAGGCCGGGGACATGACATCACCATTGCCGGAGGCGGAACCATCGACGGAAATGGAAATGCGCTGCTGAAGGCGGAACTGGACGGCGGACAGGGCAGGCGGGGAAACCTGATCTGTTTCAGAAATGTGGACGGGGTCTATATGAAGGACATCACGGCCCGCCAGTCACCCTTCTGGTGCGTCCATATGGTGTACTGTAATCATATCAGCATGAACCGGGTCACCATCAACAGCAAGTATGACGAAAACGGGAACCGCTACGGCAATATTTTCAATGGAGACGGCTTCGACCCGGATTCCTGCCGGGATGTCTGTGTGTTCCATTCCGATATCACCAGCCAGGACGACTGCATCGCGGTCAAATCCGGCCGGGATGAGGAAGGCCGCGCGGTGGGAATCCCTTCCGAGGATATCCGGATCACCAACTGCAGCTTCCATTCCGGCTTCGGAGTGGCCATGGGAAGCGAGATGGCGGGCGGCATCCGTAACGTGCTGGTGCAGGACTGCACCTTTGAAGATTCCTTTTCCATCGCCAGTGTGAAGGCGCCCAGGGGCAGAGGGGCATTCATCGAGAACGTGCTTTATGACAACTGCCGTCTGGTCAACCGGGATGAGAGCATCAAGAGCACCAAATGGTTTAAGGGAGCGCTTTATTTGGACTATTTTTACGGGGAAGACAGCTATGATCCGGCAAAAGCCTTGCCTGTGGGAGAGGGAACGAGCATCATTCAGGATATCGTTTTTAGAAACATCGACCTGGAAACGGTCGAGGGCAACGCGGTTTATATCGTGGGACTTCCGGAAAGCCCGGCGCGGCGCATCCGCCTGGAAAATGTGACGGCGAAGGGAAAATGGGGAATGTACGCGGAAAACGTGGAAGGACTTTTTCTGAAAAATGTGACCGTGGAAGCCGAAGAGGGAGACGACGTGCGCCTGAAACGGGTAAAAGGCGTTGTGATCCGGTAAGGGGGAAATAAGATGAGAACAATATTGAATCTGAATCAGAACTGGCAGTTCGCTCTGCAGAAGCCGGGAATGGAAAAAGAGGGACTTTTGTTTACGGAGGTGACGCTGCCTCATGACTGGATGATTTCCAGTCCCTTTGAGCGAAATATGAAGCAGGGAGAGGCCCAGGGCTTTTTTGACCGCTGGGGAACCGGCTGGTATCGACGCGCGCTGCATCTGGAAAAGAAGCCGGAAACGGTTTACCGCCTGCGTTTTGACGGGGTGTATGAAAACAGCCGGGTGACGGTAAACGGAACTTACGTGGGAGGCAGAAAATACGGCTACAGCACGTTCACGCTGGATGTGACGGAAGCGCTTGCGGACGGAGAAAATGAGATTCTGGTGGAGGTGGACAACACCACGGCTCCGGTGGACCGGTGGTATACGGGAGCCGGCATCTACAGAAGCGTATGGCTGGAATGTCTGCCGGAAAGGCATCTGGAGCGGGAGGAGGTTCGCGTGGAAACCCGCGTGGAAACCGGACTGAAAAACAGAGCGGAAGAAAAGACTGCCTGCCAGACTGTCAGGCAGGTTGCCTTGCTTACCGTGAATCCGGGCTGTGAAGGCCGGGTGCGCGCCCTGCTGCGGGAGACTCGCGGGAATGCCGGAGCAGAGGATGCAGGGGAGAAAACAGAAAGAACGCCCGGCGCGGCCGCCTTGCCTCCCGTTCTTGCGCAGGCCGAAGGAGAAGGCGTTCTCATCCTGTGTGTGCCGGATGTTCAGGCCTGGAGCGAACGGAACCCGAAGCTGTATGAGCTGACTTTACAGCTTCTGTCGGAGGATGCGGCAGGCGGGGAAGGAGAGCAGGGAGAATCTGACGCGCCCGGCGTCACAGACGAGGTGACCATTCCGGTGGGTTTTCACAGCGTGGAGGTGTCCGCGGACAGGGGACTTTTTATCAACGGAGAGTCCGTGAAACTGAAGGGTGTCTGTGTCCATCAGGATATCAGCTGCTTCGGCACCGCTGTCACAAAGGAACTGTGGCGGGAGCGCCTGCTTTCCCTGAAGGAGATCGGCTGCAACGCCATCCGTCTGGCCCATCATCTGTATCTGCCGGAAATGCTGGAGCTGTGCGACGAACTTGGCTTCTATGTCTATGAGGAGGCCTTTGACAAGTGGACGGGCGGCGCCTACGGACGGTTCTATGAAACGGAGTGGGAGAAGGACCTTCCCTGCATGGTGAAGCGGGACAGAAACCATCCCTGCATTCTGTTCTGGGGCGTGGGAAACGAGGTGGAAAATCAGTCCTATCCTTCCATGCTTAAGCGGCTGGAAAAGCATGTGCAGACAGTTAAGGCGCTGGATTCCACAAGACCGGTGAGCCTTGCCATGAATCCCCATTTTGCCTACCCCACAGAGGAAGTGGATATGTCCCAGGTGGAGGACATCCAGCAGTTCGTGGATGAGATGAAAACAGGTGAAATCTTCGACGTGGATGACCGCATCCGGCAGATTCAGAAAATCGCGGAGAAGGTGGATTTCCTAAGCTGCAATTACCAGGAGCAGTGGTATGAGAGAATCCATGAACTGATTCCCGACAAGGCCATTCTGGGAACGGAAACCTATCTGTTTTTCCGGGGAGAGGGGCCGCGTTTCCAGAATTTTTCCGAGGAATGTCCCTGGATGGACGTGGTGGAAAAGGATTACTGCATGGGCGGTTTCATCTGGACGGGCATCGACTACTGGGGAGAGTCCATGGGCTGGCCCGCAAAGGGCTGGTCGGGCGCGCTGTTTGCCGCCGACATGGAAAAGCGCCCCGCGGCCTGGCAGTACCAGAGCTACTGGACCAGGGAGCCCATGGTGCATTTTGCCGTGCTGGACGGCTCCCTGCCCGACGAAGGCGTGAAGGAGCACTGGGACAGCCCGGCCTATGTGACCCACTGGGAGTTTCCCTGGCTGCAGCGAGCGGTGCTTCCATACCGGATCGCCACCAACTGTGAGCAGGTCCGGATCATTCTGAACGAGGGCCGTTTCGCGGAAGACGGCAAGACCTCATTGGAAAAGGAATATTCCCTGCGGCCTGTGAAGGAATATCCGAACGGTCTGGTGAAGGGGTATCTCCCCTGGATGCCGGGAACGGTGACGGTGATCGGCATGAACGGCGGAAGAGAGGTCTGCCGTCAGGTCGTGGAGACGCCGGGAATCGCCGTCCGCCTCGCTTTTGAACAGGAGGAACAGGAGATCACGCTTCCCAGGGCGGATACGGACAGGGAAAAGAATCAGCCCCAGCCTTACCGGCTGCTGTGCAAGGTGCGTGCTCTTGACGCAGAAGGCCGCCCTGTGTTCCGGGAGAGCGCGAAGGTGGCCTTCGTGGTGAAAGGGCCTGCCCGCCTGATCGGCGTGGATAACGGGGATATCAAGGGAGGGGAAGCGCTGGACGGCGATTCCATCCACCTTTACCGGGGAAGAGCGGACGCCGGGCTTCTCATCACAGGATGCGGTCGGGTGAAGCTGACCGCTTATGCGGCTGGAATGTTGCCTGCCCAATGCGTGATCGCCGTTTTGTGAGAGCGCCTGGCCTCGGTCCGGGATTTGGACAGTGGCTCCGGCAGTGTCAGATGCCGCTGCCCGCTGGCCTGCCGGTGTCGGTCATCCGCTGATCGGCGTCGGATTGATCGTTACTACTCAGACAGGTCTGCGCATGCACTGCGCAGACCGTACGAAAACAGATCGGCTGGAAGCATCCGGCCGGCCAGGCGCGAAGCGCTTGGAATGGCAGGATGCCGTTACAGCGCTGCCGAAGGCTGAGCTGTAACGATTGATCTACATCCGTCAGGAAGTCAGGAAAAATCGATTGACATTTCATCCCCTTTTGTTTATGATGATTTTATCAGTAACATATCTGACGATCTGCGTTATTCTTTTGGCGAGTCTGCCGTATTACACAGAGGTTGGAAAACAGAAAAAGGAAAACGGCAGGGGTGGCTTCTGTATGCCTGCCGGGAAAGGGAGGCTGTAGAAAATGGGCGAAAAGAATGAGGCCATTCTGAGTTATCTGGAGGACAATGCCAGATTTGCCGATCTGATGAACGGCGCTGTGTTCGGCGGCATTCAGGCGGTAGATCCGGGGCAGCTCGAGGATGCGTCGGAGCACTATACCGAAAAGGAAGGGAAGGGAAGGGGCGGAAACTAAAATATCGAGCCCGCACTCGTGATATTATCCGGCGGGTCAGAAACGGAGGAAGCATCCTGCGGCTGGTTGCACTGGAAGCTCAGGAAACGGTGGATTACGGAATGCCGCTTCGCTGCATGAACTATGATACACAGGAATATCTGCGCCAGGCAAGGGCAATTCAGAAGAAGAATGAGAAGGCTGAAGATTACCGGAACGCTTCAGAGCGGCTGGGGCGGATACGGAGTACGGATCGGCTGTTCCCTGTTTATACCGTATGTCTGTACCATGGGATCGAACCTTGGGACGGACCACTGTATCTGAGCGATATGATGAACTTTGAAAAAGAGGATGCTTTCCGCAGAATATTCCGCGATTATCCGGTGATTCTGATTCGGGCGGATGAGCCGATGGATTATGGAGCATTCCGGACTTCGCTGAGAGAACTGCTTGCGGTTCTTCCCTTCCGGAAGGATCGCAGGGAAATGCGGAGGTTTATTGGAGAGCAGGAGGCCTATCGAAAACTGGACAGAGAAACGCTGGAGGCGATTGCGGTAATGACGGACAACAGGCAGCTTCTGGAGAATGCGGAGGAGTACCGGAACGAGAAAGGGGAATATGACATGTACGAGGAAATGGGCAGCTTTTTTATGGACGGAGTAGAGGAAGGGATGGAGAAAGGAAGAGAAGAAGGCCGTGAAGAGGGAATTCGGGCGATGATTCTGGACAATCTGGAAAACGGAAGCAGCCGGGAGCAGATTGGGAGAAAGCTGGAAAAGTACTTTGGAATGTCGGAAAAAGGGGCGTCAGAATATCTGGAACACTTTTTACAGGAAGAGGGATGTCTGTCCATCACATAGGATTCCGCTGTTAGCCGCTGCCCGCTGGCCTGCCGGTGAACAGTTACGTTTCAGGCCGGATCGACAGGCCGGCAGAACCGGTATTTCTTGCCGGGACCGGATTCCTGTGATATGATGGAGCAGATCAATGATCCGCTGCGGAGATGAGACCTGAAGGGGGATCGTTTCCGCAGCGGATTTTCATTCAATAGGAATTTCATTTTCCATACGGGAAACGGAGAGGAGTACAGATGACGGAGGAAATTCGGGAAAAAATCGCGGATGCGCAGATGGTCCTTGTGGGGATCGGAAAGGAGCTGGAGGAGAGGTTTCACGGGATGGAGCAGGACGCAGGATACGTGCGGCTCCGGGCTCAGGCGCATGAGGGAGAACAGAGGGATGTTCTGGAGCAGTATCTCCGGCTCGCCTGGCTGAAGGATCATCCGGATGAACGGAAAAAAGAAGCCTATGAAGCGCTGGCAGTTCTGCTTTCCGGGAAAAACTGTTTTGTCGTTACGCTCTGTACGGATGACGCCGTATTTGGAGCAGGACTGGACGAAGGAAGGATTGTGGCTCCCTGCGGCGGTTTCCGGAAACTTCAGTGCGCGAATCCTCAGTGTCCTTCGCTTCAGGAAATTTCCGCCGGACAGGAAGCGGAGATTTTCTCTGATTCTTCCCTCTGGGAAAAGCCGCTGGAACAGCTGAGGCAGGGAGCGGCGCTTTCAGAAATGGAATTTCCCCGTTGTCCTGTATGCGGCCATTTGCTTGCCTTCAATCAGATCACCACGCCCGGTTATCTGGAGAAGGGGTATCTTCCGCAGTGGAAAAAATACCAGAAATGGCTGCAGGGAACGCTGAATCATAGGCTCTGTATCCTGGAGCTGGGAGCCGGGATGGAATATCCTTCCGTGATCCGTTTTCCTTTTGAACGGGTGGCTTTTTTCAATCAGAAATCGGAATTGATCCGGGTACACGGCAGGCTGTATCAGATGACGGCTGAGCTGAAGGACAGAGGCACGCCCATTCAGGCGGATCCGGTGGAGTTTCTGCTGGAGTAAAAACTGCCGGAGGAATGCGGCGCTTGCGTTCTGGCTGTAGATGTGCTATACTGCGTTAACGAGATAAAGTAGAAAAGAGAAAGGAATACACGGATGGTAGCAATCATTGACTATGATGCCGGAAATATCAGGAGCGTGGAGAAGGCGGTCCGCTATCTGGGAAAAGAAGCCGTTGTGACTTCCGACCCGGAAAAAATCCTTGCCGCAGACCGGGTGATCCTGCCGGGGGTGGGAGCCTTCGGGGACGCGATGAAGCGGCTTCACGCCATGGGGCTTGTGGAAGTGATCCGTCAGGTGGCGGAACGGGGCACTCCGTTTCTCGGCATCTGTCTGGGACTGCAGCTTTTGTTTGAAAAAAGTGAGGAGAGTCCGGGAGTTGCAGGCCTGGGCCTTTTGCGGGGAGAAATCCTCCGGCTGCCGGAGCTTCCCGGCCTGAAGGTCCCTCATATTGGCTGGAATTCTCTGAAATATCCCAATCCGGGACGGTTGTTTCGCGGCATCCCGGAGGATTCCTATGTATATTTCGTTCACTCCTATTATCTGAAGGCGCAGGACGAAGGAATTGTGACGGCCACGACGGAGTACGGCACGCTGGTGCATGCCTCCGTGGAGAGCGGGAACCTGTTCGCCTGTCAGTTCCATCCGGAGAAGAGTTCCGAAACGGGCCTGACGATTCTTGAAAATTTTCTTTCTATATAAAAGAAGCTGGCCTTCGGGCAGCGGGAGCAAAGGTATGTATACGAAACGAATCATTCCCTGTCTGGACGTGAATAACGGACGTGTGGTAAAAGGCGTTAATTTTGTGAATCTGCAGGACGCGGGCGATCCCGTGGAGATTGCCGCGGCCTATGATAAGGCGGGAGCGGACGAACTGGTATTTCTGGATATCACCGCATCCTCGGACGGCAGGAAAACGGTGGCGGATATGGTGCGCCGTGTGGCGGAGCGGGTTTTCATTCCCTTCACGGTGGGCGGCGGCATCCGCACGGTGGAGGACTTCCGGGCGCTTCTGCGGGAAGGCGCGGATAAAATATCCATCAATTCTGCGGCCATCGACCGGCCGGAGCTGATCCGCGAAGCGGCGGATAAATTCGGAAGTCAGTGCGTGGTGGTGGCCATCGACGCGAAGCGCCGTGCGGACGGAAGTGGATGGAACATCTATAAGCACGGCGGAAGGATCGATACCGGAATCGACGCGCTTTCCTGGGTGGAAAAGGTGTATCAGCTGGGAGCGGGAGAGATTCTTTTAACCAGTATGGACTGTGACGGTACGAAGGCCGGTTACGATATTGAACTGACAAAACGGGTGTCCGGCCTGGTCCCCATCCCGGTGATCGCCTCCGGCGGAGCGGGATCGCCGGAGCATTTCTACGATGCGCTCACGGAGGGCGGGGCGGAAGCGGCCCTCGCGGCTTCTCTGTTCCATTATAAGGAACTCACCATTCGGGAAGTGAAGGAATATCTGAGAGGGCGTGGGGTATCCGTGCGGCTGTAAAAAACCAAAGAAAAAGGAATTCAGAAAAATGGCAATGATACAGAACGACTGGCTTACGGAGATCAGCGGTGAGTTCCGCAAGCCTTACTATGCACAGCTTTTTCATTTCATCAAACAGGAGTATTCCGCCCATGTGGTGTTTCCACCGGCGGATGAGATTTTCAACGCTTTTCATTTCACCCCCTTAAGCCAGGTGAAGGTGGTGATCCTGGGGCAGGACCCTTATCACAACGTGAATCAGGCACACGGACTGAGCTTTTCCGTAAAGCCTGAGCAGAAAAACATTCCCCCGTCTCTGCAGAATATCTATCAGGAGCTTCACGATGACCTGGGCTGTTACATTCCCAATAACGGTTATCTCAAAAAGTGGGCGGATCAGGGCGTGCTGCTTTTAAACACCGTGCTCACGGTACGCGCCCATCAGGCAAATTCCCATCAGGGAAAGGGCTGGGAGCAGTTCACGGACGCGGTGATCGCCGCAGTCAACCGGCAGGACCGCCCCATTGTGTACATGCTCTGGGGACGCCCGGCACAGAGCAAGGTTCCCATGCTCACCAATCCGAAGCATCTGATCCTGACGGCTCCCCATCCGAGCCCCTTCTCCGCCTCTCGCGGCTTCTTCGGCTGCAGGCATTTCAGCAAGGCGAATGATTTCCTGAAGGCCAATGGGGTGGAGCCAATCGACTGGCAGATTGAAAATATTGAGCAGTGATATGGAAGGGAGAAAAAAGCGTGACCGCATCTGTTTCTCTCCGCAATGAAATACTGGAATATGCCTTCCGCCAGTACGGCGTGAAGCCGGAATACCTGTGGCGGACCTCTCCCGGCAACGCCGTTCTGCGACGCCCGGACAACCGGAAATGGTTCGCCGTGCTGCTCCGGGTGCCGCGAAACAGGCTCGGCCTTTCCGGAGAAGAGGAGACGGACATTCTCGATGTGAAATGTGATCCGGCACTTGCCGGAGCCCTGTGCGCGGAGGGAAAAGCGGGTGGAATTCTGCCGGGGTATCATATGAACAAGAATCACTGGATTACCATCCTGCTGGATGGAACGGTAAAAAAGGAACGGATTTTTCCACTGCTTGAGATGAGCCGGGAGCTGGCCGGAAGCGGAGCGGCAGCACTCCTTGCTGACGCCCCCTGATTACTGATACACCGACTTTACAAATCAACCTTTTCAAAACGTTTTGCGGAAATCCGATATGCCAACGGAATCAATGCGCCATAGCAGACAATCCCGGCTATTAAAATCGGCAGCTGCATCAGCAGATGCTTTGGCTTGTAACTGTCCATCCAAGCGAGTGACGGAATGTGAGCAGTGGCTTCTGTTGCTGCCATGAGAAGAACCATGGGAATTGCCGCGAGGATCAACGATTTTCCAACCTTGTAACCGTCTTTATAATATGTGGTGAGGAATACCAGATCGAATACCGCATACAAGATAAATCCAAAACCATACCATGCAGCGGTCGCGTCTAAACCTACGGGGTTGTTCGCTATATTCAAAATATTTCGTAAAAGTGTAAACGGGATAGAGAAAAACAGCTGAAACAGCTGGATGAAAACCACAAACAGGCATTTCCCCAGAACGCTTTCCCGTTTTGTTACCGGTAAAACGGCCGTGTACCAGACGTCATTTGTTTCCCACGCGTTCAAAAACGTGAGGTAAGGTGCGAAACAGCCAAACATAAAAATAACGCTGTAAGGGTAGGCAGGTACCAGAACAAGACAGCCTAAGAAGGCAAAAACAATCGAGGTTGGATGGGCCGCAAGCCTTATTTCCTTATACAGTAACGTCTTCATCCCATTCGCTCCTTTCAGTACGCAGCATAATTTCTTCCAGAGTGAGCGGCCTCGTATCAAATGGGGTTTTCAAATGCTCAAAGGAACGAAGAAATGTATCCTTATCTGCGCTCAGCAATACCCGTCCATTCTGAATATAGGTAATATCATCAGCACATTTGTCCAAATCAGAAGTAATATGTGTAGAAAACAGTATAGAACATTTTTCGCTTTTCACAATCTGCCTGAAAATATGAAGCAGTTCCTCACGGGATACCGGATCCAAACCGGAAGTCGGTTCATCCAGAATCAGCAGTTCGGCGTGATGGGACAATGCCAGTGCAAGCAGGTATTTTACTTTCATTCCGTTTGAAAGCTCTTTGATTTTTTTGCTTTCATCCAAAGCGAAACGCCTGATATATTTTTGATACCGTTCCTGATCCCAGTTCGTGTAAAATTTTCGGGTAACAGCCGTAATAGCAGAGAGTTTCTTCAGCGGATAGAAGTCAATTCCGCCAAACACAACACCCGTTCGCTGCTTACATTCTTTTTCATGCGGATAGAAATTTTTCTGGAACATAGTGACGCTTCCGCTTTCCGGCGACACCATGTTGAGAATCGTTTTCAGGGTGGTGCTTTTTCCGGCCCCGTTTTTACCAATCAGCCCCATAATGCGGTTAGGGGCAAGCGAAAAGCTGGCATTTTCCAGAGTGAATCCGGGATAGTGTTTATTGATATTCTGAATGTGCAATACGGTTTCCATTATTTTTCTTCCTTTCCGTCGGGCATATCCGCCATATTCAAAGCAGTTTTGAACAGCCGGGCGATACCCAGAAAAAAATCTTCTTTCATCAGTGCAATTCCGGGATGTTCCGGCTCTTCATCCCCCAAAACGACTAACACATCCCCGGGCTTTATTTTGAATACCTCCCGGGCCTGCTTGGGAAGTACAATCTGACCGCGTTCCCCCACGCGGACGGTTCCGAATATATGCTTGCCCCTGGGCGGTATGCTTTCGCCGGTCTGCTCCTGGTCGTAATGAATCAGATCGTCAAGCGCTACGTCATACAGCTGTGCCAGCGCGTCGCAGTTCAGAATGTCGGGGACTGACTGGCCGGCTTCCCATTTCGCAACGGCCTGCCGGGAAACACCAATCCGCTCTGCCACCTCTTCCTGGGAAAATTTATTAAGCTGGCGCAGCGTGGTCAGATTACAGGCAATATTATTTTGTTGCATTTTCATACTTTTCACACCTCCTGACCTCATTATACCCTTGGATTTTGAAAGTTCCACCAACCTTGACAAACCCAAAATGTTATGTTTGGTTACGAAGGCACGTTTTTGATTTGAAAATTACGAAATGGCGGACCACAGCCTGTCAAATTCTTGTGATGCTCATGTCCTTGCCCTAAACGGAATGGAATAACAGGATACCAAAAAGAATCTTAAATAAAAATAGCCATATAAAGAATGAAATACGATGAAAAAACTTATCAACTTGACATGGTATTGCTTTGATGTGTATAGTTATATGCATAAATATAACATATTTAATGCGAGCTGAGAATATTGTATTATAAAAATAGCATAATGGTTTGTATAGGGGATTGCTCCCGCCGCGCCCCGCATAATTACGCTGATTATATTACTCTCAAAAATTCTCATGTTGTTGCCGACTTTATGAAGCATTGCTGAATACGGTTCGGTGATCAGAAGCTGTCATTCTATCCGTATGTCAGTGTTTTTTCTACGGGTAAAAAAGCAGGAATCCCATTTCGCACCGTACAGGGTGATCGTTTATTCTGTTTTCCGATCTGTGAAAAGTTAATGGTGTAAGTGGACAAACTACATAAAATGCCGCCTGACGGCGGCGGAAAGAGAGGCGGAAGACGGCGCTGCCGTCTTCCTGGAAGAAGCACTCACGTGCTTCTTCTCTGAATGAAATGCCGCCCAAAGGCGGCGGAAAGAGGTGAAGTGATGAAAATGTCGTTTCGGTGGTATGGGGATTCGGATCCGATTTCTCTGGAATACATTTCGCAGATTCCGGGAATGCGCTCAATCGTGTCCGCTGTGTATGACGTGAAGCCGGGCGAGGTCTGGCCGGAGGAATCTCTGGCGAAGATGAAGGCGGACTGTGAGGCGCACGGTCTGGTGTTTGACGTGGTGGAGTCCATTCCGGTGTCCGAGGACATCAAGCTGGGAACGGAGAAAAGGGACGCGCATCTGGAAGCGTACTGTGAGAATGTGAGGCGATGCGCGAAATACGGTGTGAAGTGCGTGACCTATAATTTCATGCCGGTCTTTGACTGGACAAGAACCCAGCTGGATAAGAAGGCGGCGGACGGTTCCACCAGTCTGGTGATGTACTGGGAACAGATGAAGGGACTGGATCCGCTGAAGGACGATATCCATCTGCCCGGCTGGGATGCCAGCTACACGCAGGAGGAGGTTCGCGGACTGATCCAGGCTTATGGAGAGCTGGGAGAAGAGGGGCTTTGGAAGAATATTGAGATATTCCTGAAGAAGGTGATTCCGGTGGCCGAGGAATGCGGCGTGGTCATGGCTCTTCATCCGGATGATCCGCCTTATCCGATCTTCGGGCTGCCCCGGGTGATCACCTGTGAAGAGAATCTGGACCGTTATCTGTCAATCGTGGATTCTCCTTCCAATACGCTGTGCTTCTGCACGGGTTCCCTTGGCTGTGCGAAATTCAACGATATTCCGGAGCTTGTGAGAAAATATTCCGCCAGAGGAAAAATCGGATTCATGCACATGCGCAATGTCAAGGTGATGGAGGATGGTTCCTTCGAGGAGCGGGCGCACCTTTCCTCCTGCGGTTCGCTGGATATGTATGAGATCGTAAAGGCGCTGGTGGAGACGGGCTTCGACGGGTATGTCCGGCCGGATCACGGGCGCATGATCTGGGGAGAGACGGGCAAGCCCGGATACGGACTCTATGACCGGGCGCTTGGCGCAGCCTATTTGAACGGCCTGTTTGAAGCCTGTGAAAAGGCCGCCGGGAATCATGGCCGGAAATAAATTCTGAGGGGAGTGAGGGATATATGAAACGGAAGGAAAAAAAGCGCGTCGGTGCGCTGCTGCTGGCGTTTGTGCTGTTGGCATGCATGCTGGCGGGCTGCGGCTCATCCGCCGCGGACAGCAGGCAGATTGTCCGGATCGGACACAATCAGTCCACCAATCATCCGACGCATATCGCGCTTCTGGCTTTTGAGGAGTACATTGAAAGCGAACTCGGAGACAAATACGATGTGGAGGTTTTTCCCAGCGAACTGCTGGGTTCCCAGAACGAGATGGTACAGCTGACACAGACCGGGGCCATCAATTTCTGCGTGGCGTCCAATTCTTTGCTGGAAACCTTCAGCGAGAATTATACGCTGTTCAATCTGCCTTATCTGTTCGTATCCAGCGAAGCCTATCACGCTTCCATGGACGATGAAAGCATCACCGGCCCCATTTTTGAATCCACCAGACAGGCGGGCTTTGAGGCGGTGACCTGGCTGGATGCGGGCACAAGAAATTTTTACACCGTGAATACGCCCATTGAGACGTTGGAGGATCTAAAGGGGCTGAAGATCCGGGTACAGCAGTCTCCCACCAACGTGGAAATGATGGAGCGCCTTGGCGGTTCTGCCACGCCGATGGGCTTCGGTGAGGTATATACCTCGCTTCAGTCCCACATCATTGACGGCGCGGAGAACAATGAAATGGCGCTGACGGACAACGGACACGGGGACGTGTGCAAATATTATTCCTATGATATGCATCAGATGATTCCCGACATCCTGATCGGAAACAACGATTTTCTGGAAGGCTTAAGCAGTGAGGAACGTGCCATCTTTGACGAGGGCTTTGCACTGGTGAATCAGGTACAGCGGGAGGAATGGGTGAAGGCCGTGGAAAATGCGAAGGACCGGGCTGCGAACGAGCAGGGCGTGACCTTCCTCTATCCGGACACGGAACCATTCCAGGAGGCCTGCCTGCCCATGCATGACGAAATGCTGGAGAAGTACCCGGATCTGGCGCCGATCTATGAAGCGATCCAGGCCTATAACGAGATGTATCCGGCGGAAGAAACACAAGGGGGGAGCGGGGAATGAAAGCGTTGAGAAATATCCTGAACAAAATCCTGAATGCGCTGGCGGGAATCAGCTTTATCGCTATGGTAGTGCTGACCTGCTGGCAGGTATTCACCCGTTATGTTCTGCAGAATCCTTCGTCCTGGTCCGAGGAACTGGTTTCCTATCTGTTTGCCTGGGCCAGCCTTCTGGGAGCATCTCTGGTGACGGGAGAGAGAGGACATATGAACATTCCCATCATCGTGGAACGGATGGGGAAGGGCGCGCAGAAGGTATTTGCCGTTTTCGGAGAGCTGATTGCCTTCGCGTTCTGTGCGGTTATTCTGGTATACGGAGGAATTCAGATCACCAATCTTGCCATGGGACAGATGACGTCCTCTTTGGGCGTTCCCGTCGGTATTTTCTATATCGTGCTTCCTCTGTGCGGCGTGCTGAACATGGCCTATACCGTGCTGAATATTATCGACATCAGCAGAGGGAAGGATGAGGGGAAAAAGGAGGAGTGATAGAATATGGCAATACAGTCGTTGTTGATTATTCTTGTGATTCTGGCGGTCCTTTTGATCATCGGGGTGCCGATTTCCTACGCCATCGGTATTTCCTCGCTGGTCTGTATTCTGCAGACGGTACCGCTGGATGTATCCGTTGTGACGGGCGCGCAGCGTATTTTCGTGGGCATGAGCAAGTTCAGCCTGACGGCCATTCCGTTTTTCATCCTGGCGGGAAATCTGATGAATCAGGGCGGAATCGCGAAACGGCTGGTTGATTTCGTAATGGCGATTCTCGGAAAGCTGCCCGGCGCGCTGCTGGTGACCAATGTGGGAGCGAACGCGCTGTTCGGCGCGATTTCCGGTTCGGCCTCTGCGGCTGCGGCTGCGGTGGGAAGCATGGTGGAGAAGGGGGAAGAGGAGCAGGGCTATGATAAGGCGTTGTGCGCGGCAACAAACGGTGCGTCCGCTCCGGCAGGACTTCTGATTCCGCCCTCCAATGCGCTGATCACCTACTCCCTTGCGGCAGGAGGAACCTCCGTCGCAGCGCTGTTCATGGCGGGATATGTGCCGGGCATTCTCTGGGCGGTCTGCTGTATGGTGGTGGCTATTCTGATCGCGAAGAAAAAGGGATATAAAGGCCTTCCCGGAAAGTTTGACTGGAAGAATCTGGGTGTCTGCACGCTCCGCGCCCTCCCGGCGCTTTCCCTGATCGTCGTGGTAATCGGCGGCATCATCGGCGGAATCTTCACCGCTACGGAAGGCTCCGCCATCGCGGTTGTCTACGCGCTGATTCTGGGCATCTGCTACCGGAACATCACATGGAAATCCTTCTGGAACATCGTGGTGGAGAGCGCCAAGATGAGCGGCATGGTCGTATTCCTGATCGGCGTATCCAATATTCTCGGCTGGGTGATGTCCTTTACCCAGATTCCGCAGGCCATTTCGGAGGCGCTGCTGGGACTGACGCACAATCCGATCATCATTCTGCTGATCATGAATGTGATCCTGCTGATCGCGGGAACCTTTATGGACGTGACCCCGGCCATCCTGATTTTCACCCCTCTGTTCCTTCCGGTCGTTCAGACCTTTGGAATGGATCCTGTGCAGTTTGGCCTGATTCTGGTATATAACCTGTGCATCGGAAACATCACGCCGCCCGTTGGCAATACCCTGTTCGTTTCCATCAAGGTGGGCAGGACCACGCTTTCAAAGGTCATGCCGTACATGCTTCAGTATTACATCGCGATTCTGATCGGCCTGCTCCTGGTGACCTACATCCCGGCCATATCCCTGTGGCTGCCGCGGGTGGCGGGACTGATCTGATAAAGCGGATTCTTTCCGGGAAGGGATTCCGAAGCAATTTCCGTCGGCTCTGCCGCAGCGTCTGTGCGGCAGGGCCATTCTTTTTGTATGACAGGACCGGTAAGCGGCCGATAGCCTTCCGTGAACGGCCATTTGCCGGAAAAATACAGCAAGCAGAGGCTTTTCGGTTTTTTTTCTCAATTTCTTCATGGATTTCCAATTGACAAACCCATTCCTGCCTAGTATAGTGTTCCTGTAAAACACTACTAAAGATATGAGAAACAGCCGGATCGCTGATCGCATGATGAACGGTAACACAGCCGGAGAGAGGAACACGCATGGACGATATGATTTTTGTGGAAAAGCTGACGGCCTTTGGGCTGACCAGACAGGAGGCGTCCATCTATCTGTGCCTGTACAAAAACGGCACGCTGACCGGATATGAAGCGGCCAAGCTCACCGGGATTTCCCGGTCCAATGTGTATAATGCGCTGGCGGGCCTTGCGGAGAAGGGGGCAGCCTATCTGTTGGAGGGCAGCAGCAGCCGTTATATGGCGGTTCCGGTCGGGGAGCTGTGTGACAACAAGCTCAGGGCGCTTTCCGAGGCGAAGGCATGGCTGGAGCAGAATATGCCAAAGGCCAGCCAGCCCAGCGAAGGCTATATCACCATTGTCGGGGAGCAGCAGATTCTGGATAAGATGCACCACATGATGGAAGAAGCGGGAAAGCGGGTCTATCTCGCGGCCTCCTCCGAGCGGATCTCCCGCTTTGTGCCGGAGCTTTCCGCCCTGCTTGCGAAGAAAACCAAGGTAGTTCTGCTGTCTGACAGAGAGCCGGACGGACTGAAGGGCGCGGTCTTTTACCGGACGGAAGGAAAGGAGAATCAGGTGCGCCTGATCGCCGATTCCCGTTATGTTCTGACGGGAGAGCTCACCGGAAGCCGTCAGGACATCTGCCTGTATTCCGGACAGAGGGTATTTGTGGACGCCCTGAAGGAAGCCATGCGCAACGAAATTAAACTGATAGAGCTGACGGGAAAGAAAAAGAAGACAAAAGGAGAAGCATGATGATGCAGAAAAAGCCATTTGTGACAAAGGAACAGATCGAAGAAATTGTAAAAACCTATCCCACCCCTTTTCACATTTACGATGAAAAGGGCATCCGGGAAAATGCAAAGAAGCTGAAGCAGGCATTTTCCTGGAATCCGGGCTATAAGGAGTTTTTTGCGGTGAAGGCCACTCCCAATCCCTTCCTGATCGATATCCTGAGGGATTATGGCTGCGGCTGCGACTGCTCCTCCATGACAGAACTGATGCTGGCAGAGGCCATGGGCGTGAAGGGGGAGGACATCATGTTCTCTTCCAATGACACACCTGCGGAAGAGTTTGCCTATGCGGCCAAAATCGGTGCCACCATCAACCTGGACGACATTACCCACATTGATTTTCTGGAGAAAATCCTGGGAAAGCTCCCGGAGACCTTGAGCTGCCGTTATAATCCCGGCGGCGTGTTCAAGATCAGCAACAGCATCATGGACAACCCCGGAGATGCCAAGTACGGCTTCACCACGGAGCAGATGTTCGAGGGCTTCCGCATTCTGAAGGAAAAAGGCGTGAAGCATTTCGGCATTCACGCCTTCCTGGCGAGCAATACGGTGACCAACGCCTATTATCCCATGCTGGCGAAGGAGCTGTTTGAGCTGGCCGTGGAGCTGAAGGAACAGACCGGCGCGGATATCCGCTTCATCAACCTGTCCGGCGGCATCGGGATCCCCTACCGCCCGGATCAGGAAGCAAACGATATCTATGAAATCGCGGACGGCGTGAAGCATGCTTATGAGGAAATTCTCATCCCGGCAGGTATGGGAGACGTGGCAATCTACACCGAGCTGGGCCGTTTCATGATGGGACCCTACGGACATCTGGTCACAAAGGTGATTCATGAAAAGCATACCCATAAGGAATACCTGGGCTGCGACGCCTGCGCTGTAAACCTGATGCGTCCCGCCATGTACGGCGCATACCATCATATCACCGTGCTGGGAAAAGAAAATGAGCCCTGCGATCACAAGTACGACGTAACCGGCTCCCTGTGTGAAAACAACGACAAGTTCGCCATCGACCGGATGCTTCCCGAGGTCGAGGTGGGAGACTATCTCGCCATTCACGATACGGGAGCACACGGCTTCTCCATGGGCTACAACTACAACGGAAAGCTCCGTTCCGCAGAGCTTCTCCTGAAGGAAAACGGCGAGGTGCAGCTCATCCGCCGGGCGGAGACCCCGAAGGACTACTTCGCCACCTTTGACTGCTTTGATATTTACAATAAATTTGACTGGAATGCGTAAGAAAAACCGCCTGGAATCCTCTGAAAGGAAGGAGTTCAGGCGGTTTTTAACGGAAGATGTCCGGCCTGTTCTGTGCGGAGAATCTGCCGGAACGATGGATCTCGAATATCCTTAATGAAACAGCGTCAGACCAATGCAGGCAGCCCAGACGCCTGCGGAAAAAAGAACCAGCAGCCCGAACAGGATCCGGGACAGATGGATGCGGCCTTTGTTTTCTTCCATGTATTGTTCCCTCCGTTTCGCTGTGAGTTTCCGGCCGAAAGCATTTACATGCGGCAGACCGGCTTTTCTTCATTGTAGCGAAACGGAACGGGGGATTCTGCCAGGTTTGGGTTAATTCCATGTAAAGAATAGGGATATGTTCGATCAGACAGCCTGCGGACTCAGCTTCCTGTCCGCGAGAAAAACGGTCAGCAGGAAGAAGAGAAGATCGAGGCCCAGGTAGTAGATCACGTCGAAGGCATACCAGCCCGCAGGCGGAAGTCCGGACAGGATGGAAAGGCCGCTGATCGCCTGATATCCGAGACTGCAGGCGAGATTGATGAGCCAGAATAGCAGAAAAGAAAGAAGTCCGCCATGCTTGGAATCTGCCAGCACGGTCCGGGTTATACCGAAAGTTGGATTATCCCGAAACCTTATTTTTCAGCCTGTTTCCATGCTGATTTCGTTCAAAAAATTCGGGATAACTTTTCCTCCCTTTTG
>CAJFMW010000033.1 GCA_904392525.1 uncultured Eisenbergiella sp. | reverse complement strand
AGGCTTCCGTTTATCCTGTAGAACAGTAAGTTGCCGAAACGGAGATTTCTGAGAATGCCGGGCTTCAAACAGTCATGTTTGAAGCCCTTTCCGTTATAAAGGGAGTGTGAAAAACAAGCCTGATGGCTTATTTTTCACACGGCAATTTGTGCCGGAGCGTCACAAATTGCTTTGATGGCAGAAGAGAAATTGCATTCGCGATTTCTCTTCGCCTCGTCGCTTACGCTCCGGAATGGAGATTTTCATGTTTGCAGACAGAGCAAGAATCTATGTCAGAAGCGGCAAGGGCGGCGACGGCCATGTCTCCTTCCGCAGAGAAAAATATGTGCCCAGCGGCGGGCCTGACGGCGGAGACGGCGGAAGAGGCGGTGACGTGATCTTCCAGGTGGACGAGGGCCTGAATACCCTGACAGATTTCAGGCATGTCCGCAAATACAAAGCCGGTGACGGTCAGGAGGGCGGGAAGCGCAACTGCCGCGGTAAGGACGGCGACGACATCATCATCAAGGTCCCGGAAGGAACCGTCATCAAGGAAGCCCAGAGCGGCCGGGTCATCGCGGATATGTCCGGAGAAAACAGGCGGATCGTGCTCCTGACCGGAGGAAAGGGCGGAAACGGCAACCAGCACTATGCCACCAGCACCATGCAGGCGCCCAAGTATGCCCAGCCGGGACAGCCTGCCAGAGAGCTGGAGCTTTTCCTGGAGTTGAAAATGATCGCGGATGTGGGGCTGGTCGGCTTCCCCAATGTGGGAAAATCCACCCTGCTTTCCCGGGTTACCAACGCCAGGCCGAAGATCGCCAACTATCATTTCACCACCATTGTTCCCAACCTGGGCGTGGTGGACATGGACGGCGCAAAGGGCTTCGTGATCGCGGATATTCCCGGTCTGATTGAAGGCGCCTCGGAGGGCGTGGGACTGGGTCATGAATTCCTGCGCCATATCGAACGGACGAAGGTGATCATTCACATGGTGGACGCTGCAGGCACGGAGGGGCGTGATCCGATTGCGGACACCTATGCCATCAATAAGGAGCTGGAAGCCTATAATATGGAAATCGCTTCCCGTCCGACGGTCATCGCCGCCAACAAGATCGATGCGGCTCCGGATGAGGCTGCGGAAGCGGTGGAACTTTTAAAGGCGGAATTTGAGCCGAAGGGAATTCAGGTTTTCCCCATCTCCGCTGTAAGCGGCCAGGGCTTAAAGGAGCTTCTCTATCATGTGAGCGGCCTTCTGGATCAAGCGGATGACAAACCGGTGGTATTCGAGCAGGAATACTTCCCGGAACTGGAAAACCGTTTCTCCGACGAGCCATTCAGCGTGACCTACGACGAGGAAGAGGACGAATATGTGGTAGAAGGCCCCCGTATCGAAAAAATGCTGGGCTACACCAACCTGGATTCAGAAAAGGGCTTTACCTTCTTCCAGAATTTCCTGAAGGAAACGGGCATTCTGGAACAGCTGGAGGCGCTTGGCATCGAAGAGGGCAGCACCGTCCGCATGTATGGCCTCAAATTTGATTATTATAAATAATGCGGCCCGCGTCTGACCGGCGCGCCGCCATTTGAAAAGAGAGGTAGCTATGACAAGCAAACAGAGAGCTTATCTGAAAAGCCTTGCCGGGAACCTGGATCCGGTGTTCCAGATCGGAAAGGGCAGCCTTACGCCCGAAGTGACGCAGGCGATTGCTGAGGCGTTCAATAAGAAGGAGCTGATCAAGGTAACCGTTCTGAAGAACTGCTTTGATGATCCGAATCAGCTCGGCGCCATGCTCGCGGAACGCACCCAGTCCCAGCTCGTCCAGGTAATCGGAAGAAAGATTGTGCTGTATAAGGAAAGCAAGGAGCATAAAAAGATTGAACTCCCCAAATAAATTTCCGGAACAAAATACGGAAAAGGCGGGTGTCAGGCGCGTGGGAATCATGGGAGGAACATTTAATCCGATCCACATCGGCCATCTGCTTCTGGCAGAAAATGCCTATTCCGCCTTTGGGCTGGACCAGGTTCTGTTCATTCCCAGCGGCTGTTCCTACATGAAAGAGCAGTCCGGAATCCTGGATCCGGATACCCGTCTGCGCATGACGTCACTGGCCGTTGCAGACAATCCCCATTTCCAGGTTTCCGACATCGAGATCCGGCGGTCGGGCTATACCTATACCTGTGAGACGCTGGAACAGCTTGAAAAGGAAAACCCGGATACAGAGTTCTTTTTTCTGGCAGGGGCAGACAGTCTGTTCGCCATGGAAACCTGGAAGGACCCGGAGATCATTTTTCAGAAGGCTACGGTGCTCGCCGCCGTCCGGGATGACTGTGGAAACAGCCGTCTTTCCGAACAGGCCGAACGGCTGCGTAAAAAATATCACGGGCGGATCTGTCTGATCCCTTCCGGCAACGTGGAAATCTCTTCCTCCGATATCCGAAGCAGGATTCAGGAGGGCCGTTCCATCCGTTATCTGGTTCCGGAAAGGGTTCGGGAGTATATCGAAGAAAACGGGCTTTACCGACAGGCGGCAGGAAAAGCAGGAGAGGAGATCTCAACATGAGCAGCAAGGCAGAGGGAGCGAAAAAAGAAGCGCAGAAAAAGGCGGAAAAGGTCGGTTATGATCCCGTCGGCCTGCGCAAGTGTATGGAGCATGAACTGGACCCCATGCGTTATGAACACACACTGGGGGTTGCCTATACGGCGGCGGCGCTCGCCATGCGCTATGGTGCAGATATGAAAAAGGCGCAGATTGCCGGGCTTCTTCATGATTGTGCGAAAAACTTAAGCAGCGAAAAGCAGATCCGGATGTGCCGCAAACACAGCATCGCCATCAATGCCGCAGAGCAGAAGAACCCGTCCCTCCTCCATGCCAAGGTCGGAAGCTTTCTTGCCTGGCACAAATACGGCATCGAGGACCGGGAGATCCTGGATGCGATCACCTGGCACACCACAGGAAAGCCGGAAATGCGGCTTCTTGATAAGATCATCTACATTGCGGATTACATCGAACCGGGAAGAAATCAGGCGCCGAATCTGCCGCAGGCGAGAAAGCTGGCCTTTGAGGATCTGGATGAATGCCTGTTTCTGATCCTCCGGGATACGCTGGCCTATCTGACCGCATCCAAGGCAGAGGTTGATCCCATGACACAGCAGACTTATGAGTATTACAGGGCCGAAAGAGAGAAAGGAGGCCGTCAATGACAGAAATGAACGCGAAGGAGATGGCGAAGCTCGCCATGGAAGCGCTGGAGGAAAAAAAGGCAGAGGATATCAGCGTGATTGATATCAGCGGGGTAAGCGTCCTTGCCGACTTTTTTTTAATCGCCAGCGGAAATAACCGCAACCAGGTTCAGGCGCTTGCCGACAACGTGGAAGAGAAGCTTGGACGCGCAGGCGTTTCCCCGCGCCAGGTGGAAGGGTATAACACTGCCAACTGGGTGCTGATGGATTACGGCGACATCATCGTCCATGTTTTTGACCGGGAAAACCGGCTGTTCTATGATCTGGAGCGCATCTGGCGCGACGGCAGAAGGATTGATCCTTCCGAATTGTAAGGAACCCTTTACCTTTTGCCTTCTCTGCTGTTTGCCGAAAACCTTACAGCAGCTTTCCCGCGTTGCGGGGCGTGGTCTGATATTTTTTCCGGAACGCCCTGCAGAAGGTAGAATAATCTCGGAATCCGCTTTCATAGCAGGCTTCTGTTGCCGACATCCCGTTCTGAATCAGGGATTTGGACAGCAGAAGCCTTTTTTCATTGATATAGGAGCCGACGGAATAACCGGTTTCCGCCTTGAACAGGTGCATGAGGTGGGAACGGCTCAGGAAAAACTGTTCCGCAAGGCCATCCACCGTGATTTCTTCCGCGAGATGATCGTTGATGTGATCGATGATGGAAGCAATTTTATGATTGCTCACCTGGTTTTCCAGATAATTCACCCGGTTGTGCAGGAGCGCCCGGTTTAAAAGAATCATGAATTCCAGAAACAGCACCTTCTGGTACAGCTCCCGCCCATAGTCCTGTTCCTGAAAGGACTGTTCCAGGCGGCGGATCACAGAAAACAGGCTGCTTTTTTCCAGATTCTCCACCCGCAGCACGTTTCCATGGCGTTTCTGTGCTTCCTGAAAGCAGAGGCACAGATCACAGGAGTCCGTCCGATACCCGGCAAGAAAGCCCGTGGAAATGTAGATGATGATCCGTTCATAGGGGCAGCCCTCCTGCACGATGGGCCGGTGAAGCTCACCGGCATTTACCAGAACGATATCAAGGGGACGAAGCTCATACCTTCTCCCTTCGATAGAATAAGCTGCGTTTCCGCTCAAAAAGAGCAGCACCTTGTTAAAATCATGGTAATGGGATGCGACCTCCAGCGGTCCGTCGTCCTTCAGATGGAACATCCTGAAATCGTGATCCAGATATCCCTTTTTCTCATAATGTTCTATCAGGCTGCGCATTTCTTCCATTGCTTTTCCTCTCGTTCCGCCGCAGGAGGCCATTTTTCCTGTTTTTCATTGATGCCATTATAAGGCCAGAAAGCACTATTTGCAAGATTGAAAGCACAAATCCGGTATTTTATTCTTTTTTCATTTGATAGAATAGACTCAGACCAGACAGACTTTTGGGAAAGGTGGAAACACAATGAATTTTGCTGCGCTCAGATATGAAGAGCTTTCTTTGAATACATTCCCTTCGCTTCATACACAAGTTTATGACGGCTGGATCCTGCGCTTCCGGGAAGACGGTGACTGGCGCGACAGCTGCGTGCTTCCCCTTTACCTGTCCACCCGTTCCTATGAAGATAAAATTGATTTCTGCGAGAAAAAATTTGCGGCCCGTTCCCTTCCCTGCGCGTTCAAAATGACCTCAAACGTTCCGTCGGCCCTGGATCAGCAGCTCGAACAGAGAGGCTATGCCCTTATGGGAAAAACGAGGGTTCTGGAATGCCGGGCAGACGGGCTCACAGTACATCTGGAGTGCGGAGAGAAAAAGCAGCCGAAGCCGGACCTCAGACGGAAGGACAATCGAATAGAGGCTTTCATCTGCGAAAAAGGAGAAATCATCGCACGCGGACTGGGCGTTTTTGAAGAAGATACCCTCGGACTGTACGATATCCATGTAAACCGGGAACACCGCCGAAAAGGAGCCGGCACGGCCATCTGCAGAGCGCTCATGGAAGAGGGCTTTCGAAACGGAGCCAAAAGCACCCATCTACAGGTTCTTGCCTCCAATCTGGAGGCCCTTTCTCTCTATCGTTCGCTCGGTTTTCAGGAGATCTATCTTTACTGGTACCGGGTTAAAAACGGATAAAAATGCACCGTCTCTTTCCTATCATGTTTAACTTCCGGAATAATGGAAATGCTGTAAATAACTGTAAATAAGGAGAAGCGGTCGGTACCGTTTACCGGCGCTTCCGGACAACAGCAGATCCAGACAGGAAGAAAGGAAAAAGACGGTGTTAAGAAAATATCATGTATCCCATCTGCCGGATGCCGGAACAGCGGGAGAGCTGCTGGCGCAGATGGGAAATATGGAAGGCGTTCATTCTGTCAGCATTACGGAAGATCTTTCCATACTGGGCATTGATGCAGAAGAGGAGATGATCGAACCGATCATGGAACGCACGGTCAACCTCTGCCGCCGGATAGCGGAAGACTGTGAGCTTTCCTACTTCTTTCCTCTCCGGGATCATTATTTATAAATACGGAACACGCCGAACACTTTACCAAGAACTCTGCAGTCATTCACAATAATCGGATCCATGGTGTCATTCTCCGGCTGCAGACGGATATGCCCCTTTTCCCGATAGAAGGTCTTAACCGTGGCGGAATCTTCAATGAGAGCCACAACGATATCCCCGTTGCGCGCATTGGAACAGCTCTGCACAAAGATCTGATCCCCGTTGCGGATTCCGGCATTCACCATGGAGTCTCCACGGACCTTCAGAATAAAGGAAGGCTCTCCGTTCGGGACGTATTCAGAGGGAACCGGGAAATAGCTCTCAATATTTTCCTCCGCGAGAATGGGCTGTCCTGCCGCGACATTGCCGACTACAGGCAGGCTGACCATCTCCGATCTGACGGCCTGAAAGCTGTCATCACAGATCTCAATCGCACGCGGCTTGGTGGGATCCCGCCGGATAAAACCGTTCTTCTCCAGCGTCTCCAGATGTGAATGGACAGAAGAGGTGGACTTCAGGTGAACTGCTTCACAGATCTCCCTTACCGCGGGCGGATATCCCTTCTCAAGTATCCGTTCCTTTATGAATGAAAGGATTTCCTGCTGCTTCGCAGTGATCTTTCCCTGTGCCATAAATCTTATCCTCCTTCAGCGGTTCTTCTTTGAGCGGAACCGTTCGTTTCCCTCTTTTCTATTGAAAAAAGTATAACACAGCGTGCGGAAAAAAGCAAACACATATTCCGAAAGCCTGTTCGATTTTTCCTCGTTTTCCTCTTGACATTCGAATCTGTGTTCGATATAATTCAGATACATAAAGAAAGAACGTGTGTTCGCAACATTTGTTCGGTGTGTGACTTTAAAATGTGACTTTTAAATGAGGAGGGACATTATGAAGGCGGAGGAGAGAATCAGAAGGAATCGGATCAGAAGACAGCGGCAGCTCAGACGCCGTCTGTCTCTCTTTGCAGCAGCTGTTCTTATTGCCCTGTCCATGGCGGGCGGAAGCTTCATCGTCAGAGCGGAGAATGCTTCCCCGGACGTTGTCTATAAATATTATACCAGTATCCGCGTAGAGAAGGGCGATTCTCTGTGGTCAATCGCAGACAGACATGCAGACGGGAATTTTGAATCAAAACAGGATTTTCTCCAGGAGGTAATACAGATCAATCACCTTCTGGATTCTGACATCCGCCAGGGAGACTACCTGATCATCCCTTATTATTCTTCCGAATTCAAAAGGTGAGGAGGCCTGGATCTCTGTTGCAGCCGAATCTACCTGCGGGAGGCAGCCCCACGCCTCCTTTTTCAGAAAAAGAAAGCTTTTTTTAAGAAATTCTTCCGTTTTTTCTGTCTGCATTTTTCAGCTTTCCGGGATATCCTGATTATGTCCTGATCGAATGGAACAATGATTCCGGAGCAGTTGATCTTTGTTTTCACAGCCTGTGGCAGCGTGACAGGATGTGTGTTATAATGCCCTTGTGCTGTCGTTTCCGTATTCTGTTTTTCAGGACGTGGACGAAACAGCGGGACAAACCGCATCAGTCATAATCATTCACAGGGAGGTTTATAGTGTTGGAAACAAATCATATTCTGGTTGTGGAGGATGATAAGGATATCAGAGAGGGAATAGACATCTACCTGAGGAATCAGGGATATGTGGTATTTCAGGCCGGTGACGGCGTGGAAGGGCTTGAAATCATCGAAAAGGAAGAGATTCATCTGGCCATCGTCGATATCATGATGCCCCGCATGGACGGCATTACCATGATGATGAAGGTACGGGAAAAGGGATACGATTTTCCTGTTATCATGCTTTCCGCCAAGTCGGAGGAAGTGGATAAGATCATGGGATTGAATATGGGGGCAGATGATTATGTGACCAAGCCGTTTACCACGATGGAGCTTCTTGCAAGAGTAAATTCCCACCTGCGTCGGCATGCCAGATATCTGGAAGCTCTGAGCAAGGCTTTTGAGCCGGAAAAGGATACCTACCATGTGCTAGGAGGCATTGAAGTGAACGAGGAGACGGTTGAGGTTTTTGTGGATGGGAATCCGGTCCGCCTGACCCCCATCGAATTTAAGATCCTTCTGCTGCTGATCAAGAATCCCGGCAGAGTTTTTTCCGCCGATGAGATTTACGAACGCATCTGGAATGAAAAGGCGATTAATACCGATACCATTATGGTCCACATCCGTAAGATCAGGGAAAAAATTGAAATCGATCCGAAAAATCCGAAATATTTAAAGGTGGTGTGGGGCGTTGGATACAAAATGGAGAAGCAATAAGCGTTTTTTTTCTGCCACTTCTGTGACAACCGCATATGCGGCAGGTGCTGCTGTGGTCGGAATGGTGGCAGCTCTCATCTTCATGTCGCTCTTTCCTTTTTTCAGGGAAAGAGCGCAGGCAGCCTATTCAGATCCTCTGATTTCCCGCAGTTTTGTGGACGATCTGTTTTCTCTTAATTATGTTCAATATAAATATCTGCGTGAAAAGACCGATCAGGCACAGTACAGCTATTCTGATCTGTATCTGAAGCAGACTCTGGAATCAGATGAAGCGGATGCTTCCCTGACCGGAGGTTCTTCAGAAGCGATGGAGATGCAGATCGGTGATACCACTTACGTCATCGAATCGGACAACAGCAGCTATGAACAGATCCGGCAGAAGGCGGAGAGGATCGTCACTAATCAGCAGGAAAATCTGGAATCCGTTCTTTCTGAATATGAGCAGATGCTGGCATCTTACGGCGGCATGATGGATTACTACGTGGAGGATCTGGATTCCGGCACGGTTCTTTCCAACAGCGGAAGCAGTCTTCCCGATGCCGTATCGAAAGACGGACAGGGCGGAAGCGGAAGCTCCGATTATGTCTACTATGTGAGTCTGGAATATGACAGCGCCGGAAACGTGGGAAATGTCTCCGTCCGCTGCCAGGACAATGCGAAACAGTTCATCAATACCGTTCAGACGGCCGGGCATGAAAGGCAGCTTTCCCTGTATGAGGACGGCGGAAGTTCTCAGGAGCTTGACCAGAGCGGCCAGACATCCACCTACCAGGTCTACGACGAGTACGATGATCAGTATATGGTACTTCGGCTCACCCTCAGCAGTCCGGCAGATATGCGGGTCATTTACGGCCTGACACAGGAGCAGTATGACGCCCTTCTCTGGAGCGAAAGTGATTTCTCCTCCCGGACCGATCTGTATCTGGCGCTGGAAAACAGCTATCATGACGCAGGAGTTGCTCCCGTCTATCTTTTTCTGCTGTTTCTCTGTGCTGCCGCCGGTCTGATCCGGAGTCTAATCGTATCTCAGCAGCCCGGGCCTGCCGCTTCCGGTTGGCAGGAAGAAGCTGGGGAGGCCTTTAACAATGCCCCAAATACGCGTCGAAGAAAGGGGCTGTATATTGAGACAGCTGCCGTACTTGCTATTATACTTATTGCATATTCCGTCTATCCGGTAACCCGCTTTACCGCGGAATATGAAAACGGAATTTTCCTTCAGGGAATCCGGGCAGGCCTTGGAAATAACGGCAGTATTCTGCGGATTCCGCTGGACAGGGCGGCCATGTTCCTTTTCCTCGCCGTACTGTTTGCCATCGCTTTTCTGATCGGCTCAGGCCTGTCAGGCATCCGCAGAAGCAGTCTGAAGGAACGAAGCCTCATCTGTAAATACTGGCACAAGGTTTACAGCAGGATAAAACGGGCCTACCGGAAGTTTTATACGGAACTGGTCAGCTACGATATCGGTACCGATGCGAACCGGATCATTCTTAAGGTTCTCGGCGTGAATTTCTTCATCCTGGTATTGATCTGCTGCTTCTGGTTCGCGGGAATTCTGGGGCTGATCGTATATACGGTTATCGTATATTTCATACTGAAAAGATATGTCATAGGCATTCAGGAGAAATACAGAAAGCTGCTCCGGGCAACCAGCTCCATCGCACAGGGGAATCTGGATACTGCGCTTTCCGAGGACTTCGGTATCTTTGAAAGCTATAAGTCACAGCTAAGGCGCATTCAGGTGGACTTTAAGAGAGCGGTGGATGAGGAAGTCAAAAGTCAGCGGATGAAAACCGAACTGATCACCAACGTCTCCCATGACTTGAAGACTCCTCTGACCGCCATCATCACCTATATTGACCTGCTGAAGGAGCCTGGCGTTACAGAGGAAAAGAAGGAGGAATATCTTGCCGTACTTCAGAAAAAGGCAAACCGCCTTAAGGTCTTAATCGAAGATCTGTTTGAAATCAGCAAAGCGAGCAGCAAAGCCGTTACACTCCAGATCGTGGACGTGGATATCTGTAACCTGCTCAGGCAGGCGTATCTGGAACAGGAAGACCGGATCAGTGCTGCAAACCTGGATTTTCGATTCCGCCTTCCGGAAAAGAAGATCATCCTTTCCCTGGATAGCCAGAAAACATACCGGATCTTTGATAATCTCTATACCAACATTATCAAATATGCCTTAAAGGGTACGAGGGTTTATGTCACCCTGACAGAAGAAAAGGAAAGATCTTCCGAGGGAAATCTTTCCCCGGCTTCCTCCGGAAAGAATCGGGAATATGTACGGATAGAGCTGAAAAACATTTCCGCATCGGAGCTGTCCGTTGATCCCAATGAACTGACGGAACGTTTCGTCCGCGGAGACGGCTCCCGCAATACGGAAGGAAGCGGCCTGGGACTTGCCATTGCAAAAAGCTTTGCGGAACTGCAGGGCGGAAGTATGCGGATTGAGGTTGACGGAGATCTGTTCAAAGCGATTCTGACCTTCCCCCAAAAAGATAAGGCAATGGACGGCGGAAACGCACAGGAACAGGTGCCGAAGGGGGATCAGATCCATCCGGCATCCCCACATCCTCCCATCCCCTGGAATAAGAACAGCAATCGGTTTTACAGGAAAAATGATATGAGAACTCCCGCTTCTGCAGAACCGGGCGAAAACATATTTTCCTCCCGAAACATGTTTTCCATCGATGGGACGAAATCTGTTGACACAGGACAGAACGCAGATACGGTTCGGGATGCTGAAACGCTTCCGTATGCCGACCGAGTTCAGAATGCAGATACATTTCAGAAAAAAGCCGAAAGATCGGGGAAAAAAGACAGATTTTCCGGAATCCGAAACTGGTTGAAGACTCTGTGGTTCGGAAAGCGAAGATAAAAGGTGAATAAAAGGGCAAACGATAAGAGAATCGCAGCCGCGATTCTCTTATTCTTCTCTGAGCCTGACGGCCTTTGCCGCTTTACGCTTATTTTCATCCTTCATCGCCGCATAATGCTTTCTCGTGGTATTCACATCCTTATGGCCCAGTACATCAGCCACCAGATAGATGTCTCCGGTTTCCTGATAGAGGGTGGTTCCGTAGGTGCTGCGGAGCTTATGGGGCGTAATTTTCTTTACCGTGGTCACTCGGGAGGTGTACTTTTTCACCAGCTTCTCCACGCTGCGCACGGTGAGCCTTCTGTTTTGCATGGAGAGAAACAGCGCCTCTTCATGACCGGGAAGAGGAATGACAGCCTTTCGTTCTTCCAGATAATTCTGGAGAGCTTCCGCCACCTCTTCTCCAAAATAGACCAGATCCTCATAGCCTCCCTTGCGGCGGACCTTCAGCCTCTGATTGTCAAAATCCACGTCATTCAGATCCAGCCCCACACATTCCGATACACGGATTCCCGTTCCGAGCAGAAGAGTGAGAAGCGCCAGATCCCTCGTCCCATTTTTCTGGTGGTAACTCATTTCCTTTTTGGTCAGCCCGCTGCCATCCTCCACCTCATCGAGCAGGATGGCCACCTCATTGGGCTCCATGCGGACAATTTCCTTGTCATGAAGCTTGGGAAGGGGAACGAGAACCGCAGGGTTGGTGGAAATCAGCTCGTTTCTGTAAAAATAGTTATAAAAGCTGCGCAGAGATGCCAGCTTCCGCTTCTTCCCCCGCTCGTCATTCATATATTCCACGCCGTCCTTCACATAGTAGGAAAGATACTCCATATATTCCTCAATATCCTCCCGCCCGATCTGGTCAAGAATGGAAAGGGGAAAATCCACAATATCCATATTCCGGCATACCCCGTTGGTCTTATGGATAAATTCAAAAAAGACCCTTACATCATAGGCATAGGCAATACGTGTCCTGGTTGCCGTGGTATCCTCGATTCCTCTGAAGAACTGCCTGCAGAAGGAGGGAAGCGTCTCCAGAATTTCCCTCAGCTTAAGCACGTTCTTTTTATTCAGTTCGTCATGGTAATTCATTTCCTTCGCCATAGCGCTTCCTCAATTTTTTCCTACAACAGGCCATCCCTGCAGATTTCCGGTGGTGATCGCGGTAAACATCCGTTCCTTCACGCCGGGATTCTCCAAGTTCAGCTGTCTGAGAAGCTGCTTCACATATTCCCGCTTGGTATGTCCGTCCGCCGGACAGGGGCTTTTTACCACAGGAACCTGATTCTTGTTCACGAAGCCGATCACATCCGCCTCATTCATATAAAGAAGAGGGCGGATCACCGTGATCCCCGTTCTGTCCAGATAGGTGACCGGGCTGAAGGTGTGGAATCTCCCTTCAAAAATCAGTGACATCAGCATGGTCTCCACCACATCATCCTTGTGATGGGCGTATGCAACCTTATTGCAGCCTTCCTTTTTGATCGCATCGTTCAGCGCACCCTTCCTCATTTTCGCGCACAGAGAACAGGGATTTGCCTCCTTCCTCTGCTCGAAAATAACGTCTGCAATATCCGTCTTAACGATGGTATAGGGAATCTGCAGTTCATCGCGGCAGATGCTTTCAATTTTGCTCAGATCCAGATTCTGGAATCCCAGGTCCACCGTCACGGCATGCAGTTCAAAATGCTGCGGATAGAACCGCTGCAGTCCATGAAGGGCATAAAGCAGCGTCAGGGAATCCTTTCCTCCCGAAATCCCCACCGCAATCCGGTCGCCCTCCTGTATCATATCATAATCGTCCGAAGCTCTGCGAACGTAGCTCAATACCTGCTGAAGTCTCATAAAAAGCAAAAATCCTTTCCGGTTCAAAAGACCAATTTCTTAATCCTGTCGATAAATACCTTGTCCATTATACAATTTTTTTCAGGAAAATGCATCCCGGAACGAAAAAAATACAGGTTTCATTTTCAGGCGGCCATCCTCCTGTTTACAGCAGAGAATGCTTGTGATAAAATTAACAAAGCCGCCTGATGGCGGCAGACAGGAGGAACATATGAAATTCATCATTCAAAGAGTCACCGAGGCATCTGTATCCGTAGACGAACAGCCGGTTGGAAACATTCAACAGGGTTATCTGATCCTGATTGGGGTAAGCGATGCGGATACGCAAGCCGAGGCGGACCGGCTGGTACGCAAAATGCTGAATCTCAGGATCTTCAGCGATGAAAATGGAAAGACCAATCTGAGCCTGAAGGACGTGGATGGGGAGCTTTTGCTGATTTCTCAATTTACGCTGTATGCGGACTGCAGGAAGGGAAATCGTCCGTCCTTCGTCAAAGCGGGGAATCCGGAGCATGCAAAAGCGCTGTATGAATATATTATTGATTCCTGCAAAAAGGAACGCCCGGTTGTACAGCAGGGCGTATTCGGTGCGCATATGAAAGTTCAGCTCGTCAATGACGGACCTTTTACGGTCATTCTGGATTCAGAAGAGTTGTCCTGAAGAGAATCTCAGCACTAACTATTCGTTAAACTTGTGTTTTGCGAATAGTTGTTTATCACTGCCCCAATCTCCTTATCCGTCTATATTCCCTTTTCTTCAAAGCTTTTCTGAAGGAAAAGCGCGTCCTCCATGGTGTTTTTCCAGCCATAGGTCTTAAGGTCTACCCGGTTGCCCCTCACAGCAACGCCTTCGGCCTCCAGAAGCATTTTCTGCATATCCGGGGTGTCAAAGGCGGGAGCTCCTGAAAGAATCCCCTGAGAATTGACCACCCGGTATGCGGGAAAGGCGCTGCCGGCAAGTCCACGGTTTAAAGCGCGTCCGACCTGTCGGCTGTTACGGGGCTTCCCGCACAGAAGCGCCAGCTGTCCATAAGTCGCTACCTTCCCATGTGGAATCAGTTCGCCGGCAAGCGCCAGTCTTTGATAAAAATCCATACTTTACTTGTTCTTGCTCTCAAAATCTTCCACGATCTGAACAATCAGCTTAACGGTTCCTTCAACGCCGAGCACGGAGCTGTTCAGACAGAAATCATAGCTGTCCGCGCGTCCCCATTTTTTTGAAGAATAATAATTATAATAGCTCTGGCGCTGCTTATCCTTCTTCACCATCATGTCCTTCGCCTTGTCTTCCGTCAGGCTGTATCTCTCCATGACCCTCTTCACCTTGGCTTCCTCATCCGCATAGATAAATAAATGGATGCTGTTCTTAAAATCATGAAGCGCATAGTCCGCGCAGCGGCCCACGATCACACAGGGGCCTTCCGACGCGACTTTCTTAATGGTATCGAACTGTGCGAGGAATACCTTATGGCTGATGGGCATATCCACAAAGGAAGACGCATTATAGCCGAAAGAATAGGTATCCATAACCAGATTATAAAGGAAGGAGTTGGTCGGTCTCTCATCGTGGCTCTTGATCATCTCCTCACAAAAGCCGCTTTCTTTTGCGACCCTCGTCAGCAGTTCCTTATCCAGGCACTGTATACCGAAATATTCGGCCACCCTCTCCCCAATCTCATGTCCCCCCGAGCCAAACTGCCGGCCGATCGTAATCACTGTATTCATACAACTTACCTCCTTCTTCTCCACTTTTTGAAGATAAATCTATTATAATGAAAAAGTCCCAAAAATTCAATGAACTTTCGGGATCTTTTTATGAAAATCATCCCATCATCCACCCAGAATATGTAAAAGATGGGAAAAATAGTCCGGAAGCGGGGCTGTTGTTTCAATATATTCTCCGGTTTTGGGATGGTGGAAGCCCAGAATCATGGCGTGCAGGCACTGTCCCTGAAGCTGGCAGGGCGCCTTTCCGTTGCCCGGCATATTGCGCCTGTAGACCTCGTCCCCGAGAAGCGGATGGCCAATCGCTTCCATATGAACCCGGATCTGGTGGGTCCTTCCCGTCTCCAGGCGGCATTCGATATAAGTATATCCTTGGCCATATCCATGGAAACGCTGCAGCACCCGGTAATGGGTCACGGCTTCTTTGCCGTTTCTGACGCCCGCCACCATCCGTTTCCGGTCATACGGGTCTCTTCCCACCGGAAGATTGATCACGCCTTCCTCCTGGTCTATGACGCCGTACACAACGGCTCGGTATCTGCGGACGATGCTGTGCTCCTTCAGCTGTGCGGCAATGGAGAGATGGGCCGCATCATTCTTGCAGACCAGAAGGCTTCCCGTAGTATCGCGGTCGATCCGGTGCACAATTCCCGGCCTCATGACACCGTTGATTCCGGAAAGGCTGTCCCGACAATGATACATGAGCGCATTGACCAGCGTATGGCTGTAATGGCCGGCTGCAGGATGCACTACCATCCCCTTCGGCTTATTCACCACAAGGACATCGTCATCCTCATAAAGAATGTCGAGAGGAATATCCTCTGGCAGAATATCCGGCTCCACCGCTTCAGGAAGGGAAAAACTGACCTCGTCTCCCTCGGTCAGCCTGAAGTTCTGCTTTACAGCCTTTCCATTCACCAGAACCTGACCATCACGAAGCAGCTTCTGGATAAAGGAGCGCGACAAAGAATCGATAAGCATGGAAATATACTTATCGATTCGCTCCTCTTCATATTCCGCTGTCACCTGAAAAAGATAACGGCCGTCAGCCATTCTTTTCCTCCTCTTCAGAATCCTTCTTTTTCAGAGAAAGGAAACTGAAATCCTCATCCTTGTAGCCGGGCCCGAACAACAGAAGCACGGCACCTGCCACAGTCGCAATGGAAACAAACATATCCGCCACATTGAAAATGGGAAAATCAATGAGGCTGATGTAAATAAAGTCTACCACATAGTCCAGACGGATCCGGTCGATCATATTTCCGATCGCTCCAATGATGATGCAGTCCAAAAGGAAATGAAGGACACGGTACTTTCCTCCGGCCGGCATCCGGAACAGAACATAGGCTGCCAAAAGCAGTACAATGGGAGTAATGATCAGGAAAATGACCTTTCCTCCCTGCAGAATACCGAAGGCGGCCCCTCTGTTTTCCAGATATCTCAGCTCCAGGACACCGGGAATCAATGATATCGCTTCCTGCCCCTTCAGATACAGGACTGCAAAATATTTGGTTATCTGATCCAAAAGCACGCCCGCAAGGATGATGAGAAGATCCATTCCCCATTTCCGATTATTCATGTGCATCCTCTTCCGTAAAATTGATTTCATCGATTGCCGCCAGAATCTGCTCATCGGTAACGGACAGGTCGAGCACGGCCTTTCCAATCTTCTTCAGAAGGACAAACCGGATTCGTCCGCTGTCCATTTTCTTATCCGACTTTGTCAGGTCAAGAATCCGCTCAGGCTCCAGCTCATCCACAGAGATGGGAAGGTTAAAGGGGACGAACATATCCCGGATCTCATAATACTCCTCCATGGGAAGCATTTCCTTTTTCCAGGAAATGAACGCAGCGGCCACACAGCCCAGCGCAACGCATTCCCCATGCGTGAGAGAAAAGCCCTTCGCCTTTTCAATCGCATGTCCAATGGTATGCCCCAGATTCAAAAGGGCGCGTTCCCCTTTTTCCTCCGGATCATTTTCCACGATTTTCCTCTTGATCTCACAGCTTCTGCGCACCAGCTCAGCCATCACCTCAGGCTCCCTGTCGCAGATTTCATACATATTCGCGATCAGCCATTCATAATACCTGGCGTCCGCGATCAGGGCCGATTTCATAGCCTCCGCAAAGCCGCTGTAAAACTGTCTTGCTTCCAGAGTTGCGAGCGCAGAAAGGTTCATATAAACAAGCCTGGGCATATGGAAAGCCCCGACCATATTTTTATAGCCGTCAAAATCCACTCCCGTCTTTCCGCCGATGCTGCTGTCCACCTGGGCAAGAAGAGTCGTGGGAATCTGAATGAAATCAATTCCCCGGAGGTAAGTCGCTGCGGCAAAGCCGGTCAGGTCGCCGACCACACCGCCGCCAAGAGCGATCAGGCAGTCCTTTCTTCCGAAATGCCGTTCAATAAGGAAGGTATAGAGCGAACGGACTGTGTCCAGATTCTTGTTTTCTTCGCCAGCCGGAAAGACATACAGCTCTGTCTGCATTCCCTCCTCCTCAAGCGCTTCTTTAACCCGGGCGGCATACAGCGGTTCCACATGGGAATCCGTAACGATGCACAGCTTCCTTTCGCCGTATCCGAGCGTTTTCAGCTCACCGCCGAGAGCGGAAAAATCCTTTTCAAAAACAATATCATAGCAGGGCTTTCCCTCCCGGGAAACCGTAATCCTTTTTTCCATAGCAAACCTTTCCCATCATAATAAAAGCGAATCTGTATGGATTCGCTTTCTTCTGCAGATTAAACCGGCCTTTTCCTACCGGATTCCGGGTACATCAACAGAACCATTGAAAATATCCTGAAAATCACCGGAAATATCCACGCTGGCCGGTGTAATGATAAATATGTACTGTGAAATTTTCTGAAGATTTCCGCTGATCGCAAAACAGGATCCGGAAGTGAAATCTATGATTCTCTGAGCGATATCCACATCAAGACCTTCCAGATTCAGGACAACCGTTCTGTTTGCCAGAAGGGTCTCCGTAATCTCCCTTCCGTCCTCAATGCTGGTAGGTTTGATCACACAGACCTCCATTCCGGCTCCGACAGCCTTGCGCGCCTGCTTAATCGGTGTGATCTTGGGAGATGCTTTCCTGGGACGCTCCTCCTCGTCTTCTACAGGTGCAGATTTCGTTTTTCTGGACGTCAGCCTGGAAACTTTTTCTTCTGGCTCTTCATAATCATATTCATCGTCTTCGTAATCATCATCATAATCATCATCGCCGTTCAGTTTCATATAGCTCAGAAAACGGTCCATAACACTCATACTGCTCAATCTCCTTATTTAAACCTGACAGATTTAAATCTGCCAGGAACGTTCACCGAATATACCCGTGCCGACCCTCACAAACGTGGCGCCTTCCTCACAGGCCGTTTCATAGTCTCCTGTCATTCCCATGGACAGGCAAACCATATGTACATTATCAATGTTTTTCCCTTCCATGTCAACAGATAACTTCTTTAATGTTTTGAAAAAAATTCTGTTATCTTCGGGATTTTCAGCCAGAGGAGCGATTGTCATCAGGCCGCAGACCTCTATTCCGGGCAGCGCGGCAGCCGCTCTGACAAGCGCTTCCGTCTCCTCAGGGCTCACACCGAACTTGCTCTCCTCTCCCGCCGCGTTCACCTCGATCAGAATTTTCACTGTTGTCTGCTGCTTCACAGCTTCCCTGCTGATTTCCTCCGCCAGACGCAGGGAATCCACGCTGTGAATCATCGCAACCTTTCCAACCAGGTATTTCACCTTGTTTCGCTGCAGATGCCCGATCATGTGCCACCGGATATCGGAAGGAAGCTGGGGAATTTTATCCATCAGCTCCTGCACCTTATTCTCTCCGAAATCACGGATTCCGGCCTCATATGCTTCCATTATCATATCTACAGGCTTTGTCTTGCTCACCGCGATCAGCGTCACGTCATCCGCCGGACGCCCCGCCCGTTCACAGGCCTGCCTGATTTTTTCCTGTACCGTGTTCAGATTTTCTCTGATCATTTCCTGTTCGCCTTTCCCTGCTTTCACCGCTATGTGCGGATATTTTCATTTTTCCGGACGAGCCGGGCGCTGACAGACCCGATGCTAATAGATCAGCTCATTGTCATCCACCGTCTCCGCGTCCAGCACAATCCGGTCGTAGGCACTCAGGCCATAAGTGGTGTTGGACTGGACGATGGCATATTCGTCATTCTGTGCCAGAATCTGAATCTCCTTAAAATCAGCGTAGCCCTTATTGATATTATAAACTCCTGTCAGAACTGCGCTCCTGGATATCGTATAGGTATCGGTGGAATCCGGCTTCACCAGATCATCCCCAACCTCCAGGACCGAATTATCAATATAATAATCCTCGTCCGTCTCCTGATAGATGGTAGTCGCGATAAATTCCGTGGTCGCCTCTCCCTCTTCCGTATAGGTTTCAAGAAGAACGCCGTCCGTGCCGCTCGCTCCCTTTGTCACATACTCCTTCGGGACAAGGAAAAACTCCCTTTCCGCTATGGCGGAGTTCGGGACCTTCAGTCCCTCTTCGTCCTCCGTAATCAGCTCGATATCAATGAATCGCTCTGTGCAGAAGGCAATCATGGAATTGTTAAAATCAAGCTTGACATAGGTATTTCCATCACCGTTGTCAAGCACGCTCACTTCCGCCCAGGAAACATTCCGGTTTTTCAGGAAGCGGACCTGCACGTATTCCTCCTCAAGAAGAAACTGGGCCAGTTCTTCATCCGTCTGAATCACAATGGACCAGTTCTCATTCGTAACGAGCTTATAGATGGAATCGCCTGTGGAAACCAGATCGTTGTTAAGCAGCTGATTCTTCTGGTAAGCGGCTTCGTCAAACATTTCCTCCGTAATCTGATCCGCAGTCAAAGACTCGTAGCCATCCGTGGAATAAACCACAATTCCCGATTCGGGAGCGTTGCAGAGCGTCACAAAGGAGGAGTTCCCCAGGCTTTCCAGATCCGTCAGAATGCTCTCATTGGAGATTTTTAACGCCGTTCCCTCCAGTGTGTATTTGAAATCATAGGCTGTCCCAAACTGCTTCCGGTCAAAGCTTTCCATAAAGCCGGTCACTTCGCCTTTGACCTCATCCAGATCATCAGCGGAGAGCTGCCCGTCCTCCGCCTCTCCCGCCTCGAACATTTCCTTCAGCTCTCCGCTCTCGTCCACACTGCATACGAGCTTCCCGGAGCCGACGCGTTCTCCCTCTCTGGCATAATAATTGATATAGCCGGAGTCCGTGCTGGTGGCTACAATCTCCTCTCTCAATGCAATGCCCTGATATACGCTGTCCACGGAAAGAGATCCCGTTCTCACTTCATAGGGCTGTATCTGCTTCTGTGTGAAATAAAGGAAAACACAAATGACGATATAGATGAAAATTACGCTGAAAATGATAATTCCCAGATTGATATTCAGCGGCTTTCTGTACTGTCTGATTTTACCATTCTTTCCGGCCAATCCGCAATCCTCCGAACCGGGCAGCCCGCAGCATGGCTGCCCGCTGTCCGTTGCCCGGAGGGTGCCCGCGCAGATGGACAAGCAAGCTTGTCCATCTATGCTGGCATCCTCCGGGCTTATCGAGCAAAAAACTAAGCCCCGGAAAAAACCGGGGCTTTTGTCCTTCTATTTAAAGAGATACAACAATCTTCGACTTCAGGCTATCCGGCAATTCATTTTCGTCCTTTGATACGCTGAGTACAAAGTCAACGTGATAGGCATCGCTGATCTTATCGAGCTTCTCAACGGCCGGGAGGATATCGCTCTCATCTCCCAGTCCTGATATCGTCAGAAAGCTGTCCAGATACATCTTTTCAAGGTCACGGTCCTGGGAAATGATTCCGCAGATAAAGCCCATGAATTCCGAACAATTCTCAACCATAAATTCGCGGACATCAAT
>CAJFMW010000032.1 GCA_904392525.1 uncultured Eisenbergiella sp. | reverse complement strand
TACTGCGCAGACCGTACGAAAACGTATAGCGAGGAAGCATCCGGCCCATCGCTGCACGATGAGGCGAGTGCTGCGATGGGCCGGATGCCGTTACAGTTCAGCTGAGGGTTGAACTGTAACATTTTCTGAAATGATTTCCCGGTGAAAGCCTTGCCTCCTGTTTTTTAATATAGTATAATAGGCATAGAAAAAGGGAAAGCCAGAGACATATGGCCTACCCCGTATAGTTTAAGGACTTACCTCAGATGAGGCCAGCCGTCACTAGTGCGAGTAGTGGCGGCTATTTCTTTCCATCGAAGATCGTATAACATAATCCCACGATGGTGGCAATGAGTATACAAAACTGAAATAAGTCAGCATATGTAACCATTGGCTTTCCCTCCTTTCTCTTTCGATTCCGGAGGGACAACCCCTCCGTTCAATAGACAACGAAGGGCAGGCCGCCTGTTATGTTCTCTGGTTTCCCATGCATTTAATATATCACATTTAAAACGTTTTATCAAATTGTTTTAATTTTAATTTCATTGAATTTGAAATTCAAAATTAAAAGGCGTATCCCGAAAATCCACGATATACCGGGATGAAAATTTCAGGCTCCCATCCGGGCAGTCAGGCAAATCATACAAAGCCTGCTGCCCGGAGGGGAGCCTGTGTAGTTTAATTTAATCCAGCTCCAGCGCGCCGGTATACAGTTGATAGTAGGTACCCTTGAGCTTGATCAGATCCTCATGGGTGCCGCGCTCGATGATGCGTCCATGGTCGAGTACCATGATGGCATCGGCATTCTGTACGGTGGACAGACGGTGCGCGATGACGAAGGTGGTGCGGCCCATCATCAGGGCGTCCATGCCGCGCTGAACGATTGCCTCCGTATGGGTATCGATGGAGCTGGTCGCTTCATCCAGAATCATGACGGGCGGGTCCGCAACGGCTGCGCGGGCGATGGCGAGCAGCTGCCTCTGACCCTGACTCAGGTTCGCACCGTTTCCGGTCAGCATGGTGTTGTAGCCGTCGGGCAGGCGGCGGATGAAGTCGTCTGCGCCCGCCAGTCTTGCAGCGCCGATACAGTCGGCATCCGGCGCATCCAGATTGCCGTAACGGATGTTTTCCATGACGGTGCCTGTGAAGAGGTTGGTATCCTGCAGCACGATGCCGAGACTGTGGCGCAGGTCGGCCTTTTTGATCTTGTTGATGTTGATGCCGTCATAGCGGATCTTTCCGTCGGCAATGTCATAGAACCGGTTGATCAGGTTGGTGATGGTCGTCTTGCCTGCGCCGGTGGAGCCCACAAACGCAACCTTCTGACCCGGTTTGGCGTAGAGCGAAATATCATGCAGCACGATCTTCTCGGGCACATAGCCGAAGTCCACATCGAAGAAGCGGACATCGCCCTGCAGGCGGGTATAGGTAACGGTGCCGTCGTGATGCGGGTGCTTCCAGGCCCAGATGTTGGTGCGTTCGCTGCATTCCTCCAGCGTGCCGTCGGACTTTTCTCTGGCATTGACCAGGGTGACATACCCGTCGTCCGTTTCGGCCTCTTCGTCCAGAAGGGCGAAGATCCGGTGCGTACCCGCAAGACCCATGACCACCATGTTGACCTGGTTGGATACCTGGCCGATGGCGCCGGCAAACTGTTTGGTCATGTTCAGGAAGGGAACGACGATGCTGATGCTCAGCGCCATGCCGGAAACGCTCAGGTTGGGAGCGCCGGCAAGCAGAAGGCTTCCGCCTACCAGGGCAACGATCACGTATACGACGTTTCCGATGTTTCCGAGAAGGGGCATCAGAATGTTGGCATAGCGGTTGGCCTTTTCGGAATTTTCAAACAGTTCATCGTTTACTTTATCAAAATCAGCTTTTGCGCCTTCTTCGTGGCAGAAAACCTTAATGACCTTCTGGCCGTTCATCATTTCCTCCACAAAACCCTCTGTGCGGGCGATGGAAATCTGCTGCTGCAGGAAATAACGGGAGGAATGACCGCTGACATAACGGGTGACAAGGGTCATGATGATCACGCCGCAGACCACTACCAGCGCTAGCCAGATACTGTAGTATAACATGATGCAGAAAACGCTGATCAGGGTTACTGCCGAAATCATCAGCTGCGGCAGACTCTGGCTGATCATCTGGCGCAGGGTATCAATATCATTGGTATAAAAACTCATGATATCGCCGTGATTGTGCGTATCAAAATAGCGGATGGGCAGGTCCTGCATGTGATCGAACATTTTTTTCCGCAGCTTGGCCAGCGTACCCTGTGTGATGATGGCCATCAGCTGGGTATAGGCCACGTTTGCCAGAAGGCTGATGCCGTACAGGATCAGCAGAAGAGTCAGAAGCATGAAAATGGTTCCGGAAGCGGAAGCCCAGTCCCCGCTTTCATAGGTATCCTCCACAACCGCGATGGCATTCTGCATGAACACGGAAGGGATGGAACTTACAATCGCGTTAATGAGAATGCAGACCAGGGTGATCGGAAGAAGCACCGGGTAAAAGCTGAATACGGTACGGATCAGGCGGGGAAGAACGCCTTTGGGAGCGCGTCTGCCGCGTGCAGTGGATTCAGTGGAATTAGTTGCCATCCTTGTCACCTCCTACTCGATTCTGGGATGTATACAGATCACGATATACCTCGTTGGATGCAAGCAGCTCCTCGTGGGTGCCGATGGCGCTGATACGGCCGCCCTTCATCAGAATGATACGGTCGGCATCCTGGACGCTGGCCACACGCTGAGCGATGATGATTTTGGTGGTTTCCGGAATGAATTCACGGAAGCCCTTGCGGATCAGCGCATCGGTGCGGGTATCCACCGCGCTGGTGGAATCATCCAGAATGAGGATTTTCGGCTTTTTCAGAAGGGCGCGCGCAATACACAGACGCTGCTTCTGACCGCCGGAAACATTGGTACCGCCCTGCTCGATCCAGGAGTCATACTTGTTCGGGAACTGCTGAATGAACTCGTCGGCCTGGGACAGGCGGCAGGCCTCTTCTATTTCGGCATCTGTTGCGTTGGGATTACCCCAGCGGAGATTGTCCTTGATGGTACCGGAAAACAGTACGTTTTTCTGGAGAACTACGGCAACCTGGTTGCGCAGGGCTTCCAGATCATATTTGCGCACGTCCACGCCGCCCACTTTCACACAGCCCTCCGTCACGTCGTACAGACGGGGAATGAGCTGAATCAGGGAGGACTTGGAGGAACCGGTTCCGCCAAGAATACCGATGACCTCGCCTGATCTGATGTGCAGATTGATATCGGAAAGCGCCATGCGGTCGGCCTTTTTGGAGTATTTGAAGCTGACGTTGTCAAAATCAACGGAACCGTCCTTCACTTCCGTCAGGCCGCCCTCCGGACTTTTCAGCGTGCTTTCCTCACTGAGGACTTCAACAATACGTTCTGCGGATTCGGCGGACATGGTAATCATTCCGAAGACCATGGAGAGCATCATCAGACTCATCAGGATCTGGAAGCTGTAAGTCAGCATGGAAGACATCTGGCCCACGTTAAGATCCAGTCCCCGGCTGGTGATGACGGTGTAGGAACCGTAGGACATGACAAAAGCCATTCCGGCATACACACAGATCTGCATCATCGGGCTGTTAATGGCCATAATGCGTTCCGCCTTCGTGAAATCCTTCTGAACGTTTTCCGCTGCGGCGCCGAATTTTTTCTTTTCGTAGTCCTCACGCACATAGGACTTGACCACGCGCATGGCCTGGATGTTTTCCTGTACCGAATCGTTCAGCGCGTCGTATTTGCGGAAAACCTTACGGAACAGAGGGGTGGCAGAGCGGATTACGAAAAACAGGCCGATGCCCAGAAGCGGAATGGTGAACAGGAAGATCACAGCAAGCCGTCCGCCCATGATAAAGCCCATCGCAAAGGAAAAAATCAGCATCAGGGGGCAGCGGATGGCAATTCGGATGATCATCATGTAAGCCATCTGCACGTTTGTAATGTCTGTGGTCAGACGGGTGACCAGGCTGGATACCAGGAATTTATCGATGTTTTCAAAGGAATACCCCTGGATTTTGTAAAACATATCTTTGCGAAGATTTCTCGCAAAGCCTGCGGATGCGGTGGCACAGGTTGCGCCTGCCGCGCCTCCGAAAATCAATGAGATAACAGACATGGCGATCAGGACCGCGCCGTACTGAGCGATGACGCTCATGGAGCAGCCCGCCTGCATCTGACTGACCAGATTGGCAATGATAAATGGAATGATACATTCCATAATGACCTCCACCGTTACCAGCAGAGGGGTCAGGATCGAAGCTTTCTTATATTCGCGGATGCTTCGTGCCAGGACTTTAATCATTGGTGATAAACCTCCTTTTGCATTTTTTCTTCCTTAAATTGCTGAAGCGGCACATCGGGCAGGGAGCCGTTGGTACAACAGCAGGCCTTTCCATCCCAGTCGTCCAGGTTGCGGAGCATCTGTTCCGCCATTTCCCGGAACAAGAGAATCTGTCCGTCGGACAGACCGCGCGTGAGCAGGCGGTCCGTTTCTCTCAGACAGGCGCTGACCTGCGCGTTAAGCTCGAAGGCGCGCTGTGTTGGCACCAGACTTTTCAGCCGCGCATCGCTGGCAACGCTTTCCCGGATAATGATGCCGTTTTTCTCCAGAAGCTGCAGAATTCCCGTCGCAGTCGAACGACTCAGACCGAACGCATTTTCGATATCACGCTGAAAGACAGGGCCCTCCTCACAGTGCTTGAGGATGTAATAGATGACCCGGCTCTGTACGCCGGTAATGCCGAGATTCAGAAAAGCCGCGTCAAGACGGGCCTTTACCTTGTGCGACAGCAGATTGATCCATGCGCCGCAGTCTTTTTCCACATCAATCCCCCCTTTGTTAAAAAAGCTGATTGATATTGTTAGGATGCGAACGATATAATATCTCAATTCTGTACCCCGTGTCAAGAGGGAAAACGGATGTTTATGCACCGGTTTTGTTCTTTGAGATAAAAGAAAGGCATTTCCATAATTCTTTACAAGAAAATGATTGAAAAGGGGTTATTTATAGATTAAAATAGACACAGAGTATGGACAAGAATCGGTGTATGAATTCGATAGACGGGAGGAAGGATGTATGGCGAAGTCGATTAAAACGATAGGAATCCTGACGAGCGGTGGAGATGCGCCGGGAATGAACGCGGCAATCCGCGCTGTGGCGAGAAAAGCGCTTTCCAACGGCGTGAAGGTAAAGGGAATCAAGAGAGGCTATCAGGGTCTTTTAAATGAAGAGATCGTAGATATGGAGGCGAGAAGCGTTTCCGATATCATTCAGAGAGGCGGCACGATTCTGGGAACGGCGCGCTGCATGGAATTCAAGACGGAGGAAGGCCAGCAGAAGGGCGCGGATATCTGCCATAAGCACGGAATCGACGGCCTTGTGGTCATCGGCGGAGACGGTTCCTACATGGGCGCGAGGGCGCTTTCCAGACACGGAATCAATACGGTCGGCCTTCCTGGAACCATAGATTTGGATATTGCATGCACGGATTACACCATCGGCTTTGATACGGCTGTAAACACTGCCATGCAGGCTATCGATAAGGTAAGGGATACCTCCTCTTCACATGAAAGATGCAGTATCATCGAGGTTATGGGAAGAAATGCGGGCTACATCGCCCTCTGGTGCGGCGTCGCGAACGGAGCGGAGGACATCCTTCTTCCGGAAAAATATGACTATAATGAGCAGAACATCATCAACAATATCATTAATAATAGGAAACGGGGAAAGACCCATCACCTGATTATTAATGCGGAAGGGATTGGACACTCTACTTCCATGGCGAGAAGAATTGAGGCTGCGACGGGCGTGGAAACCAGAGCCACGATCCTGGGCTACATGCAGAGAGGCGGAAGCCCGACCTGTAAGGACAGATACTACGCTTCCATTATGGGCTGCCTTGCGGCGGACATTCTCTGTGAGGGAAAGACGAACCGGGTAATCGGCTACCGCGGCGGCAAATTTGTTGACTTTGATATTGAAGAAGCGCTGGCGATGCAGAAGGATATTCCTGAATACGAGTACCGGATCAGCAAGCTGCTCGCCATCTGACCATATAAGGAGCGGACGGAAAGCCACGGCAGTCTGCCGGATGAAAGAAGATGAGACAACGGTGCGCCCTGCGTGCCGTTGTTTTCGTAACAGGCCCGGAGGACGGCCGCATGGATGGGCAAGCCTGCCTGTACAGACAGAGGCGCAGCCAGGGAAGCTCCGGAACGGAGAACGGTATGATCACATCGCTGTCAAACAGCAGAGTAAAAAATGTAACGGCGCTGAACAGAAAGGCCAAAGAGAGAAAAAGCCAGGGAAAATATGTGGTGGAAGGCGTCAAAATGTTTCTGGAGGCGCCGGAGGCGGAAATAGAGGAGATCTATGTAGCCGAAAGCTTTGAGGAAGGCTGCAGGAAAAATCCCCATGGGAACCCGAATTTCGCCTCCTGTCTGAAGAAACTGGACGGGCTTTCCTTTGAGTCCGTTTCAGACGAGGTGTTTGCGAAAATGTCGGATACAGAGGCGCCGCAGGGAATCCTGTGTGTGATGAAAAGAAGAGAATATTCGGAAGCGGATATTCTGGCAGGTGCGGCGCCTCTGATCATGGTTCTGGAAGATATCCAGGATCCCGGCAATCTGGGAACGATTCTGCGCACGGCAGAAGGGGCAGGCGTCTGCGGCATCCTTCTGAGTACGGGCTGTGCGGATATCTATAACCCGAAAACGATCCGCTCTACCATGGGAAGCATTTATCGAGTTCCTTTTTGCTATGTTCCCTCCATTCCGGAGACAGCGGAACGCATGAAGGCGGCAGGCATCCTCCTCTATGCGGCACATCTGCAGGGAAGCCGCAGTTATACGGAACCGGACTATACCGGAGGGACCGCCTTTTTAATTGGAAATGAAGGGAACGGCCTGCGGCCGGAAACAGCGGCCCTGGCGGACTGCTATATCCGGATTCCCATGAAAGGACAGGTAGAATCCCTGAACGCGGCGATGGCCGCGGGAATCCTTATGTATGAAGCGGTGAGACAAAGAGATGCCGTCTGACGGCGGCGGAAAAACGAGGTAGAAATGAAGAAAAAAATCGGATTTATCGGGCTCGGCAGCATGGCTTCCGCCATGATTGGCGGGATGCTCCGGAAAAAACTGGTGGAACCGGAGGACATTCTGGGGAATGCGAAAACGGAAAAAACAAGGCTGAAGGCGAAAGAAGCCTGGGGAATTACAATCCTGCATGACAATGCAGAAGTGGCAAGGGAAGCGGATATCGTTGTTCTGGCGGTAAAACCTCAGTTTTTTGAAGAGGTGATCGGAGAACTTCAGGGGCTCGGAGCGGATGCCTGGCAGAAAAAACTGCTGATCAGCCTTGCGCCTGGAAAAACCATGGAGTGGTTTGAAAAAAGTTTTGGTTTTCCGGTTCCCATGATCCGGTGTATGCCAAATACGCCGGCGCTTGTGGGCGAGGGCTGTACCGGTATGTGCGTATCCGCAGGGATCTCAGAGGAAGCGGCGGAAGAGGTAAAACGGCTGACAGACAGCTTTGGCAGAACAGTCATGGTGCCGGAGAAGCTGATGGATGTGGTCGGCGCGGTGAGCGGCAGTTCTCCAGCCTTCGTTTTTCTGTTTATCGAAGCTCTGGCTGATGGCGCCGTTGCGGAGGGAATGCCGCGGGCACAGGCGTATGAGCTGGCTGCGCAGGCTGTTCTCGGCAGCGCCAGAATGGTTCTTGAGACGGGTATGCATCCGGGCGAACTGAAGGATATGGTCTGCTCTCCTGGCGGAACCACCATCCAGGGCGTCCGGACACTGGAGGAGAGAAATTTCCGGGCCGCAGCGATGGATGCCGTCCTCGCCTGTGTGGAGAAATCGAGAAGGCTGTAGGAGAAAGAAATAAAATATTGCAACATTTGTAATATATTATTTAAAAATGTCTTTTCCGTAAATAAAAAAGCGGTTAAGACATTTTTTGTTGTTCGTAAAATGGAAAATAAATTGAAAAAAGAAATAAAATAATTCGATATAGTAAAAATTACATTCAGTTAAACAAAAATATTATTTTTTTATTTTGTTGAAAAATGACGAAAATCTGCGAAAAAATGGGATAAAATAAGGGGTTGACAAAGTGCGCTGATGCTGTTATGATAGCAACCGTAACATTTGTTAATAATTTTGTAACAAATGCGAAGAATTTCCGTAAGACGGACAGAATGGAGGTTGCTATGAACACAAACGGCAGAAGGCTGTGGATGCATGCAGCAGGAATGTTCACAGGAATGTTATTTCTGGGAATGGCATGCGATACAACCGTTTTTGCAAATGGTGTTTTGCCGGCAGATCCTTCCGGGCAGATGGTTGTACAAGTGGAAACGATGCAGGCATCCGTTTCACAAAACGGTACGGTACAGACGCTCGAGAGTGAAGCAGAAACCCTGACAAACGAAGGGGTGGCTGCAGCCGGTACGAAAGAGCAGACTGAAGAGATACAGAAAGCTGCCAGAACGGCAGCTGAAGAGCAGGTAAAAGCGGCTCAGGAGGCAGCGGCGGCGCAGGCCAAAGCGGCCCAGGAAGCAGCGGCAGCGCAGGCCAAAGCGGCTCAGGAAGCAGCGGCAGCACAGGCCAAAGCGGCCCAGGAGGCAGCGGCAGCGCAGGCCAAAGCGGCTCAGGAGGCAGCTGCAGCACAGGCAAAGGCAGCCCAGGAAGCTGCAGCGCAGGCAGCCATGGTGGATACCATTCTCGTTCAGAATGGTGTCAGCAGGCAGGAGTATGAGCTCCTTGCGGCGCTCATTCAGTGCGAAGCGGGCGGCGAATCCTACATTGGTCAGGTGGCTGTGGGAAATGTGGTAATGAACCGAGTGGAATCTGCGAACCATCCGGATACCATTTCGGAGGTGATTTATGCGGCAGGTCAGTTCAGCCCGGTCAGAAACGGAAGCCTGAGCAGAACGCTCAGCTCCGGAAACATCAGCGGTTCCTGCAAACAGGCGGCGCTGGAAGCGATTGCAGGTTCTGAACCGGTCGGGGATAAGCTCTACTTCAGAAGAGTGAACGGCCGCAGCGGACAGGTGATTGGAAATCACGTATTTTATTAAGAAGGAATAGATGGTGGAGAACCCGGAGGCTGGTCAGTGTGACTGGCAGCCGGGTTTTTTGCGCGATACACCCGGCAAGCGGCTGCCATGCTTGCACGAGCAGCCATTTGCCGGGCAACGGACAGCGAACAGCTTGGCTGTGAGCTGTCCGGGTATCGCGGAAATCGGATAGGGGAAGGAACTTCCCCTATCCGATCGATTAGTCCGAATGGCATTTGGACAGGTCACGGTCTACAATAATTCTGTAAAATCTTGACAGGAATTGCAATAGTTGTTAACATATCCGTAATAAATGAAAAGCCTCTTTGCAGCCAGGCAGAGAGCGTGTACATGAAACGGTTATGGACAGATAAATTGTGGGGAAAGGACGATGAAAAGGGACCAAAGAAAAGGGAGCAGGGGTAAATATCGGATGGCTGCAGTTCTGGCTGCGTTCTGTGTGATCGGAAACGGCATTGTGGCGTTGGGGGCGCCTGTGTCTGACGAGGAGCAGCTGACCGCAGGAGTCGGGCAGATTCTGGATTCCTTGCCGGAAACGGAAGCTGTGGACAAAGAGGAAGCCGAAGAGACAGGAGATTCCTTTCAGGATCAGCTTGTGATGACTGCCGTGTCGGATGTGCTGAATGTCCGCAGCGAACCATCTGAGGATGCTGAACGGGTAGGATATCTTTATGCGGACTGCGGAGGAACCATTCTGGAGAGGCGGGACGGCTGGACAAAGCTGGAATCCGGAGAACTGGTCGGCTGGGCAAAGGACGAGTACCTTCTGTTCGGTGAGGATGCGGTGGAAGAGCTGGAGGATGTGGGAAGGCTCATCGCTCATGTGACGGGAGAAACGCTGCGCATCCGGAAGGAGCCGTCTACAGATGCGCAGGTTTATGACCTGGCCGCTCAGGGAGATGCCCTGGAGGTGGTCAATAAGGCACAGCTTCATTACAGCGATGGAATCGAGCTGGATGCCGAATGGGCTGCCGTGGATTACGAAGGGGAGACCGGATATGTGTCTTCCGAATACATTGAGATTGATTTTGAATACGACCACGGAGAAACGCTGGAGGAAGTCGCTGCCAGACAGCAGACTGTGGAGGAAGAGGAAGCGTCGGCGGACTCCGGGGCCGGAACCGGAAGCCAGCCTTCCCCCGGACGCCAGAATGCGGGAAGCATACCGGCAGGAACCAGTGATGCGACCCTGCTCGCAGCCCTGATTCAGTGCGAAGCAGGAAATGAGAGCTACGAAGGCCAGCTTGCGGTGGGAGCCGTGGTTGTGAACCGGGTAAAAAGCGCGTCCTATCCGGATACGGTGTCTGATGTAATCTTTGCATCCGGACAGTTCACGCCTGCGGGAAGCGGAAAAGTTGCCCGCCTGATCGCAAACGGAAACATTTCTTCAAGCTGTATGCAGGCTGCGAACGAGGCGCTTTCCGGCGTGACGAATGTGGGAAGTGCCACGCATTTCCGCAGAGCGGGCGGCCGCGATGGTATTGTGATCGGAAATCATGTGTTCTGGTAAAAGAAAAGGAAAGGCAATCCTTTTCTTTTTCTTTACATTTCCGGTGGCAGAAAAAGATTGAATATCTTTTTTTGATATAGTATGATGAGAAAAAGCCGTACCGTCGGCGGAAGGTGAGGTGAAGAATATGAACCAGATCATTTTCTGGCTTGTTCTTCTGGTCGTTCTGGTTGTGATTGAAATCGCCACACTTGGGCTGACCACAATCTGGTTTGCGGGAGGCGCGCTCGTGGCACTCATCGCGGCTGCGTTTGGAGCGCCGCTGTATTTTCAGGTCGCGCTTTTTATTGCCGTATCCGCTGTCCTGCTTTTCTTTACCAGACCTCTGGCAGTCAGGTATTTCAACAATGACCGGGTGAAAACTAATGCGGAAAGTCTGATCGGGAAGAAGGCTGTGGTGGAGGAGGAGATAGACAATCTGAAGCCAACCGGACTTGTGAATGTGAAGGGGCAGGAGTGGACGGCGAGAAGCACGAATGATGATGTCGTGATTCCGAAGGGAAAAGTGGTGTTTATCTGTGCAATCAGCGGAGTGAAGCTGATTGTGGAGGAGAGAAAGGAAGGGGAATGAGATGGGACCGATTATTCTGTTAATTATTTTGATACTGATTATCCTGCTGCTGGCATCCTGCATCAAGATTGTACCCCAGGCACAGGCCTATGTGGTGGAGCGGCTTGGCGCTTATCAGGGGACCTGGAGCGTGGGACTGAAGGTAAAGCTTCCCATTATTGACAAGGTGGTCAGGAAGGTCAACCTGAAGGAACAGGTGGTGGATTTTGCACCGCAGCCGGTAATCACAAAGGATAACGTGACCATGCGGATCGATACGGTAGTATTCTTCCAGATCACGGATCCCAAACTGTACACCTACGGCGTGGAGAATCCGATCATGGCCATTGAAAATCTGACGGCCACCACGCTGAGAAACATCATCGGTGATCTGGAGCTGGATCAGACGCTGACCTCCAGAGAGACCATCAATACCAAGATGCGGGCCTCTCTGGACGTTGCCACGGATCCCTGGGGAATTCGGGTGACGAGAGTGGAACTTAAAAACATCATTCCTCCGGCGGCCATTCAGGACGCCATGGAAAAGCAGATGAAGGCGGAGCGCGAACGGCGTGAAGCGATTCTGCGCGCAGAGGGTGAAAAGAAATCCACGATCCTTGTTGCGGAAGGTAAAAAGCAGTCCGCCATTCTGGAAGCGGAAGCGGAGAAGCAGTCCGCGATCCTGCGGGCGGAAGCGGAAAAGGAAAAGATGATCCGCGAAGCGGAAGGTGAAGCGGAAGCCATCCTGAAGGTACAGCAGGCGACGGCTGACGGTATCCGGTTCATCCGGGAGGCGGGGGCTGACGAGACGGTGCTTAAGCTGAGAAGCCTGGATGCCTTTGAAAAGGCGGCGGACGGCAAGGCAACGAAGATCATCATTCCTTCCGAGATTCAGAATCTGGCCGGCCTTCTCGCTTCTGCAAAAGAGGTGCTGAATTCCTGACGGATCAGGAAGGCATCGGGTTTTCAAAACGCTGGAAGCATAAAGGGAACAGAAGAAACTGACGGGGGTTCTGCATCGACGGCTGATGCGGAACCTCTTCATGGTGATAGAAGAGAGGTAAGTAAAATGGATTTAAAGGGACGTCATTTTTTAAAGCTGCTGGATTATACGCCGGAGGAAATCGAATACCTGCTTGACCTCGCGGCGGATCTGAAGGAAAAAAAGAAACAGGGGATTCCGGTGGATGTTTTTCGCGGAAAGAACATCGCTCTGATTTTTGAAAAAACGAGCACGAGAACCCGCTGCTCCTTTGAGGTGGCGGCCCATGATCTGGGACTTGGAACCACTTATCTGGATCCGTCAGGCTCCCAGATCGGTAAGAAGGAGAGCATTGCGGATACTGCAAGGGTTCTGGGAAGGATGTATGAGGGAATCGAGTACCGGGGCTTCGGTCAGGACATTGTGGAAGAGCTTGCCGCTTATGCGGGCGTTCCGGTATGGAACGGACTGACCAACGAATTTCATCCCACTCAGATGCTGGCGGACCTTCTGACCATCCGGGAGCATCTGGGAAAGCTGAAGGGCGTGAAGCTGGTGTACATGGGCGACGCCAGATATAATATGGGAAATTCCTACATGGTGGCCTGTGCCAAGATGGGTATGCACTTTACGGCCTGTGCGCCCGGATCCTATTTCCCTTCTCAGGCGCTGGTGGAGCAGTGCAGGCAGATCGCCGCACAGACGGGCGCTTCCATCACGCTGACGGAGGATGCCATGGAGGGCACCAGGGATGCGGATGTGATCTGTACGGACGTATGGGTTTCCATGGGTGAGCCGGACAGCGTATGGGAAGAGCGCATTGAACTTCTCAGCCCTTATCAGGTGAACCGCCGCATCATGGAAAATGCGGACAACGGAAAGGCGGGAAGCACGCTTTTCATGCACTGCCTGCCTGCCTTCCATGATCTGAAGACCACCATTGGAAAGGAAATCGGGGAAAAGTTCGGCATCAGTGAGATGGAGGTGACGGACGAGGTATTTGAATCCCCTGCTTCCGTGGTGTTCGACGAGGCTGAAAACCGGATGCATACCATCAAGGCTGTCATCGCTGCAACGCTGGGATATCAGGGATGAGCGGGAGGTCGCAACTTGAGGAAAACAGAAATCCTCACGCTGCTTCGGGAGAGCGCGGATTATCTGTCCGGACAGGAGCTGTGCGGCAGGCTGGGCGTTTCCAGGACAGCGGTGTGGAAAATCATCAATCAGTTAAAAGAAGAAGGCTATGAGATCGAGGCGGTGCAGAACAGAGGCTACCGCCTGCTCTCTTCTCCGGACCTGCTGGGAGAAAGCGAAATCAAAAGCCGGCTGCATACCGGATGGGCCGGGAAGAACCTGATCTTTCACCCTGTAACGGGCTCCACCAACATCGATGCCAAGGCGGCCGCCGAAAAGGGGGCGCCGGAAGGAACGCTGGTGGTCACGGAACGGCAGGATGCGGGAAGAGGAAGACGGGGCCGGGGCTGGTTTTCTCCGGAGGGCTGCAACCTTTATTTCACCATACTGCTGCGGCCTGGCTGCGCGCCAGATCAGGCATGTACGCTCACGCTGGTCATGGCGCTGGCAGTGGCGCAGGCGGTGAGAGAGCTGGGGCTGGATGTCGGAATCAAGTGGCCCAACGATGTGGTGATCGCCGGGAAAAAGGTATGCGGTATTCTCACGGAGATGAGCGCTGAACCGGATTTTATCCATTATGTGGTCATCGGTACGGGAATGAATGTGAATCAGGAAGCCTTTCCGGAGGAGATCGCCGGGACGGCCACTTCCCTGCGGATCGAGAAAGGGGAGCGCATCGCCAGAGCCGGACTGCTCGCTTCGGTGATGGCGCATTTTGAGAGCGCCTATGAGACCTTCTGTGCCACATGGGATCTGTCCGGACTGGCAGCGGATTACGAAAGCCTGCTTCTGAATAAGGACAGGCCGGTCCGCGTGCTGGACCCTAAGGGGGATTTTGAAGGAACGGCAAGAGGAATCAATGAGAAGGGAGAACTTCTCGTGGAGCGTCAGGACGGCAGGCTGGAGTGCGTGTACGCCGGGGAGGTTTCCGTCCGGGGCGTTTACGGATATGTCTGAGAAGGGCTGACGGAAAGAAAGAGCCGCCGCAGGCGGTGCATGGAAAGGAAAAAGACATTGACGATGGAAGAAAAAAAGCGCGGGGAACAGACGGACCGCAGGGATGAAGCGGGACGGGTGGTGCTCTGCGGAGCCAATTCCTATGAACAGAAATATTTTTTTAATCCGGATTTCAAAAAGCTGCCCCAGTCCGTCCAGGATGAACTGCATATCATCTGTGTGCTCTTCACCGAAGAGGTGGGCGGAATCTTCACCATCCTCTTCGAAGCGGACGGCGGCGTGACGCTGGAAACGCAGGCTTCAGAGGAGGACTATCTGTATGATGAGGTGAGCGCCGGGCTTCTTCTGGGAGAGATTCGCAGAAAGCGGGAGGAGCTGCTGGAATCCCTGAGTCTGTACTACCGCGCGGCGGTTCTGAAGGAGGATGTGGGAGATCTGCTGGAGGATGGCGGGAATGAATGATTCCTGCCGGATTGATTGTGCCGCCCGGAGGCGGCGGGAAGGAAATGTGGTATGATTTTGGCAATTGATGTGGGAAATACGAATATTACCTGCGGGGTATACGATGGAAAGAAGCTGGTGACCACCTTTCGGATGATGTCGAAGACGGCGCATACGTCGGATGAATACGGTATGAATATCCGGCAGCTTCTGATGTTTGATGGGATTACAAAGGAGCAGATTGAGGGAACGATTGTGGCGAGCGTGGTGCCGAACATCATGCACTCCCTGATCGGGGGAATTACCCGCTATCTGGAAACGCAGCCTCTGATTGTTGGGGTAGGAACCAAAACGGGCATCCGCATCGTGACGGAGAACCCGAAGGAAATCGGGGCGGACCGGATCGTGGACGCGGTGGCTGCTTATGAAAAGTACGGCGGCCCTGTGCTGGTGCTGGATTTCGGAACGGCAACCACCTACGATTATGTGACGAAGGACGGCTGCTTTGCGGCAGGAATTACGGCGCCGGGCATCCGGATGTGCGCCAAGGCACTTTGGGAGGATACGGCGAGACTTCCAGTGGTGGAGATCAAAAAGCCGAAGAGCATTCTGGCTCAGGAGACCATTTCCAGCATGCAGGCAGGGCTGATGTTCGGCCAGATCGGACAGACGGAATATATTGTCAACATGGTGAAGAAGGAAACAGGAATTTCGGACATGAAGGTGGTTGCCACCGGAGGTCTGGGGCGGATTATCTCTGACGAAACCGATGTGATAGATATTTATGACAGTTCTCTGACGCTGGACGGACTGCAGATGATTTACGAGAAGAACAGAAAATGACGGGGCGGACAGAAAAAAGAGGTAGGAATGGATAAGCTTCGGATCGGAAATGTGACTTTGGACAACCGGGTGATTCTCGCACCAATGGCAGGGGTAAGTGACCTGCCATTTCGTCTGCTCTGCAGAGAGCAGGGAGCGGGGCTGGTATGCAGCGAAATGGTGAGCGCCAAAGCCATTTATTATAAGAATAAAAACACGGAAGGCCTGCTGGAAATTCATGACCAGGAGGGTCCTGTTTCCCTGCAGCTTTTCGGCAGCGAGCCGGAGCTGATGGCGCAGATGGCAAAAGAAATAGAGGAGCGGCCCTTTGCCATTCTGGACATCAACATGGGCTGCCCCGTTCCCAAGGTGGTGAACAATGGGGAAGGCTCCGCTCTGATGAAGGATCCCCTGCTGGCAGGACGAATCATTTCGGCGGTCGCCTCGGCGGTGAAGAAGCCGGTGACGGTGAAGATCCGCAAAGGCTTTGACGAGGATCATGTCAATGCGGTGGAGCTGGCCCATATCGCCCAGGAGAGCGGCGCGGCCGCCGTCACCGTGCATGGAAGGACGAGGCAGCAGTTCTATGCCGGTAAGGCGGACTGGGACATCATCGCCCGGGTGAAGGCTGCGGTGAAGATTCCCGTGATCGGAAACGGAGATGTGACGGACCCGGAGGCCGCGGAGCAGATGCTTATACAGACGGGCTGCGACGGGGTGGCCATCGGCCGTGCTGCACGGGGAAATCCGTGGATTTTCGGCCGGACAGCGCATTACCTGGAGACCGGAGAGCTGCTTCCCGGTCCTTCCGCAGAGGAGCTTCGGGAAATGATCCTGCGTCATGCCGCCCTTCTGATCCAATATAAAGGAGAGCATACGGCCATTCTGGAAATGCGGAAGCATGTTGGCTGGTATACCGCGGGCTGGCCGGGTTCCTCGAAGCTGCGCGAGCGGGTCAACCGGATGGAGACCATGGAGGAGCTTCGTGCCCTTTTTGGGCATGCCCTCTCTGGTGCATGCCCTCTTTGAGGCATGCGCCCTTTGAGGAATGATGCGGACGTTTTCCATGTATGAAAAGAGAACGGCCGGCATACGCTGGAGTATGGAATATCTGGACGCTTATCTGATGGAAGAAAAAAAGAGAAAATTCCCCCTTCTTCCGGAGACTGGAAGGCCGAAGCGGTTTACGGATGCGGACGGGGAAGTGGAGATCACCTTCGTTCTCCTTCCCTCCCGCTGGCTGAAAAGGCCCAAAAAGCTGGAAAAGAGGCTCATCCGCATGAACCGCCGCCATCCGCCTGAGGGGATGGTCTGGTATGAGGACAGGCTTCGGGAAAAGCTTCCGGAGCCGGCGCTGTACGCAGAAGCTCTTTCGGGAAAGTCTCTTCCGGGAATGTTCTGGATGACCCGTTTTTATCGGGAACAGCCCTTTCGGGAGAATCTGATCGTCCTGCTGCCGGAGCTGGATGAGGAGGAGCCGGAGCGGCTGCTGATGGGCCAGGCGGCATGGATGCAGGAATTTCTGGGAGAGGATTACGGGAGGCTGAATGGCCTGCTGCTGGTCAGCGCCGCCGTTCCCGAGCGCGCTGGAAGCCTTTCTCTGACGGAAGATTATGCTTACTACCGTCATATTTATCAGGATACGGGACTTCCCGTCATCGGGGCGGGAATGCTGCCGGAATATTTCCGCAGGAAGGCGCCTGAGGGGACGGTCTGTGTGGATGCCAGGCTGGAAGGAAAGGCTCCCTTTCGCTGCCTGCCGGAGAAAACGATCTATCTGGACATGGCTTCGGATGTGGAAAGGAAGCGGCTGCTGTACGCGAAGAGACGGGATGTTTGTTACAGAAGCGCCCGGATGTACCTTGACACCTTTGTGAGAAAAAGGTATAATACGAACCGTTGTAAATAAGAGAAAATAAGGCCGCCGGCAACTGCCGCCCGGGGCTTTTGCGATGAAGGAACGAAAAACAGGAAAGGGAATGAAGATGGAAGAAAAGAAAAATATCCTTACCTATGAAGGGCTCCGCAGATATGAAGATGAGCTGCATGATCTGAAGGTTGTAAAAAGGCAGGAAGTGGCACAGAAGATTAAGGAAGCCAGGGAACAGGGCGACCTGTCTGAGAACGCGGAATATGATGCGGCGAAGGATGAACAGCGTGACATCGAGGCGAGAATTGAGGAACTGGAAAAGATCCTGAAGAACGCTGAGGTTGTGGTGGAGGATGAAGTGGATCTGGAGAAGATCAACATCGGCTGCCGTGTAAAAATCCTGGATCTGGAATATAATGAAGAGCTGGAGTACAAGATTGTGGGTTCCACCGAGGCCAACAGCCTGAAGGGGAAGATTTCGAATGAATCTCCCGTCGGCAAGGCGCTGATCGGCGCGAAGGTCGGAGATGTGGTGGACGTTGAGACACAGGTGGGAAATCTGCAGTATAAGGTGCTGGAGATCCAGCGCTCCAACTGAGACCGGAATTAAAAAAACAGGAGAAACAGATCAGGGTCTGCCGGAAACGGCAGACCTTTTGTGTAGTAGGAAACGGATATTTGTTTATCGGCGGATTTTCGGGAAGAAATGGGACTGCCGGACTCCGAAATGGAGTAAATATAATTTATAAATATTTATAAATTTACTAAATATAGTAAATTATGGAAAGTGAATGTGCCGTGTATGGCCTTACAGGGACACGACACTTCAAGTTTTTCGCTATCTGTTAATATTTTGTGGGAAATTGTGACCAATTTCTTAAAATATCCGAAATCCTGTATATTTTTTCAAAGAGTTGTTGCAAAATGAAAGGGAAGTAGTGTACAATAAACAAATACGAAATCTATAAGGGTCGCAAGGTAATGGAGGGATTTTAGAATGACCAAAGCACAGATCTTGAAGAAAGAAATTTTAAGCCAGTACAGAAGCGTAAGGCAGTTTGCGCTTGAAATGCAGATTCCTTACAGCACTCTGGTGACAGCATTGGAACGCGGAATTGACGGAATGGCTTATGGCACGGTAATTAAAATGTGCAACAAGTTGAACCTGAATCCGGTAGATTTCAGCTCTCTGGAAAGGGATACCACCATCAGCGAGCAGCTTCTGGAAAACAGAGTCATGCAGTATTACGTGAAGCTGAATCAGGAAGGAAGGGACAAGATCCTCGGCCTGATGGATGACTTCGTACAGATTAAGAAATACAAGGCAAAATAACAATAAGGAGAGATTTTCATGCATTATGATTATCTGATTGTAGGAACGGGGCTGTTTGGAGCGTGCTTTGCACATGAGATGCATAAGGCTGGGAAGAGCTGCCTGCTGATTGACAGAAGAGACCATATTGCCGGAAATATCTACACGCAGGAGAGTATGGGCATTCAGGTGCACAGGTATGGTGCCCATATTTTTCACACCTCGGACAGACAGATCTGGGACTATGTGAGGGGATTTGCAGAATTTAACCACTATATCAATTCTCCGGTGGCCGTCTATAAGGACGAGCTGTATAACCTCCCTTTCAATATGAACACCTTCAGCCGGATGTGGGGGATAAAGAGGCCGGCTGAGGCGAAGAAGATTATTGAAGACCAGATCGCCGAGCTGCATATCGGAGAACCTGAGAATCTGGAGGAGCAGGCGCTGTCACTGGCAGGACGGGACGTATATGAGAAACTGATCAAGGGGTATACGGAAAAGCAGTGGGGGAGAGACTGCAGAGAGCTTCCGGCCTTTATCATCAGAAGAGTGCCGCTCCGGTTTCGTTATGACAACAACTATTTCAATGACCCTTACCAGGGGATTCCGATCGGCGGCTATACACAGATTGTTGAAAAAATGCTGGAGGGCTGTATGGTACGCACCGGCATTTCCTACCGGCAGTTCCTGGAAGAAAATGCTTCCGCGGACAGGCCGGATACCTGGGATAAGCTGCTCTATACCGGCATGATCGACGAATATTTTGGTTTTCAGCTCGGGGCTCTGGAATACCGTTCTCTGCGTTTTGAGACGGAGGAGCTTCCGGATGAGGACAACTATCAGGGGAATGCGGTGGTGAATTACACCGAAAGAGAGATTCCCTGGACCCGTATCATTGAGCACAAGCATTTTGAGTTCGGCACGCAGCCCGGCACCGTGATCACCAGAGAGTATCCGGCAAAATGGACGCCCGGAGATGAGCCCTATTATCCGGTAAACGATGAGAAGAACATGGCGCTGTATGAGAAATACCGTGCGCTGGCGGAGAAGGAAAAGAACGTCCTCTTCGGCGGACGGCTTGGCGGCTACCGTTACTATGATATGGACAAGGTTCTGCGCGCGGCGCTGGATATGGCAGAGCAGGAGCTGGCCTGACGGCGGGGTGTAACTGAGGGGCATCCTGTTTTGCCCCTGAAAACGGAGCAGACCACGGAAAGATGGCACGAAAGGAAAAAGGGGATTGCACTTTTTTCTTTTCGTGCTATAATAATGCAGAAAAGCTTTGAAATTCAAATAATTAAAAAATCAAAAAAACAATGCTTCAAGATAAGATGAAGCATATGTCGGCGGCAGGAAAACAGGGCCCGCAGCTGCCGGTACAGGAAATGATGGAGGAAAGATTTGCGCCGAAGCGTCGCAAATCCTGCTGACGCCGAACCGGAGGTTCGGCGCGCGGCCTCAGCGTAAAACGCTTCGGCAAGGAGGAAAAAGATGAACTGGGAACAGGCGAATCAGGATCTGGAGGAAAGACGGAAAAAGGCGTTCCTCGGCGGCGGGGAGGCAAAGATACAGAAGCAGCACGACGGCGGAAAGCTGACGGCGAGGGAACGTCTGGAGCTGCTGTTCGATAAGGGTACCTTTGTGGAGACGGATGCCTTTGTGGAATCCAGGATCGACGACTTTGACCTGGATAAGAGAAGAGTGCCCGGCGACGGCGTGGTGACGGGATACGGATATGTGGAAGGCCGTTTGGTCTATGCGGCCAGCGAGGATTTCACCGTGATCGGAGGAACGCTCGGAGAAAGCCATTCCATGAAAATCCGCAGAATTCAGGATATGGCGCTGGAGA
>CAJFMW010000031.1 GCA_904392525.1 uncultured Eisenbergiella sp. | reverse complement strand
CTCTTCCTTCAGCCGTCCCTCCTTCACCGCTTCCACGATAAGCCGGTCGTTCACGCCGCCGGAGGAAGGCATTTCCAGATCCAGTCCCGCTTCCAGATCAGGCACCCGGTCGTTGACCGCGCCCCAGTCGCTCACCACAAAGCCGTCAAAGCCCCATTCCTTCCGAAGCACGTCGGTGAGCATCTCTTTGTTTTCCGCTGCGTAGGTGCCGTTGATCCGGTTGTAGGAGCACATGACGGTCCAGGGCTTCTGCTTCTTCACCGCGCCCTCGAATGCCGCAAGATAAATCTCCCGCAGGGTACGTTCATCGATCTCGGAAGAGGAAGACATCCTGCGGTGCTCCTGGTTGTTCGCCAGAAAATGCTTGATGCTGGTGCCCACATTTTTGCTCTGCACGCCAGCAATCAATGCGCCCGCCATTTCAGAAGCCACGTAAGGATCTTCCGAATAATATTCAAAATTCCGGCCGCACAGAGGAGAACGCTTGATGTTCACCGCAGGTCCCAGGATCACTCCCACGCCTTCCGCCTGACATTCCTCTCCAAGAGCCTCGCCCATCTTCGTAATCAGCTCCCGGTTGAAGCTGGCCGCCGTGCCGCAGCCTGCCGGAAAGCAGACCGCCTTGATGCTGTCGTTCACGCCCAGATTATCCGCCGCCTGATCCTGCTTTCTCAGCCCGTGCGGTCCGTCAGAAACCATCATCGCCGGAATGCCCAGTCTCTCAACCGCCTCCGTATGCCAGAAGTCCGCGCCCGAACACATCGCCGCCTTTTCTTCCAGCGTCATTTTTGCTACCAGTTCCTTCAGTCCTTCCCGTGTCATACCATTCTCCTTCCTGCCGCTATCAGACGACTTGTGCCGTCAGGCGGCCTCCGCTCTCCGTCGGCTTCCGTTGTTGCCCCTATCATAACATAACGGATATTGGCATGCTAATCTCATTCCTGACTTTCTATGGGTCGATATTGACTTTTTTTCTTTGATTACGGATAATATATCTGTACTTCAGGGAAATTTCTTACCTGATCCAAACATTTTTGCTCCAGATATTCTTTAATCCGGATATTTTTATCAGAAAGAAGGGACACAATGCAGACGAAGACCGCACGGGAATCCATCCATGAAAACGTGGTCGCAGAGCCGGATCTTCAGGTCCGGTGCTTTTCCTATGAAGACGCCGGAGTGCGCGTCCCCGCCCACTGGCATCACAGCCTGGAGATTCTGCTGATCGATACGGGAAGCATGGAAGTGAATATGAACGATACACGGCTTCAGCTGCAAATGGGTGATTTTGTCCTCATCAATTCCGGAGATATCCATTCCACCAGCTGCTCCGAGCACGCCCGCATCTGTGTTCTTCAGATTCCCTATCCGTTTCTGAAGTCCAACATCCCGGAATACGACCATATCCGTTTCCGGACCGGCTCCTGCGGAAAGGAAGAAACGGACCGGACCTTCCGGCTCCTTCTCCGCCAGCTTCAGGAATGCGGCGGCCAGAATTTCCGCCTGCAAAAACAGCAGCAGCCGGAGCAGCGCCCCGGCCTGTCTCTGCATTTCAAAAGTCTATTATATGAACTTCTCTATCTGTGCATTTCCAGCTATCAACTTCCTGAGTCGGAACAAAACGGCCATTTCAACGATACGGAACGCGCACGCCTCATTGCTGTGACCGACTACGTCAATGCACACTACACCGAACCCGTTACCCTGCAGGAGGCCGCCGCTGTCGTTGCACTGAATCCGGAATATTTCTGCCGCTTTTTCAAAAAAAGCATGGGGATCACCTTCCTGGAGTTCGTCAACCAGGTGCGCTTTTCCCATGTCTGCCGCGATATTCTCCACACCGATCAGAGCATCACGGAGATTCTTGCCCGTCATGGCTTTACCAATTATAAGCTGTTCCGCCGCATGTTTCATGAAACCTATGGCTGCACTCCGTCAACCAAACGCAAAGAGGTCTCCGGCAGATAAAGCCGGAGGCCTCTTCGTATTTGATATGAGTGTGCGCGAAAGCGTACACCTCTATGAATCCTGTCCGTTCCCCAGCCTGCCGAAAAATGTCAGCAGGTACAGACCGCAGATTCCCACTAAAACGTAGATGATTCTGGAAATCAGGCTCATCTGGCCAAAAACCATGGCGACCAGATCCAGACGAAACAGTCCGATCAGTCCCCAGTTGACCGCTCCGATAACGGCGATCACAAGCGCTGTATAATCAAGTGCTTTGCTTCCCATGACAGCCACCTCCTTTTCTCTACGTGACTATCATGTCCGGATTTATGAGGGAATATACATTGAATTTTGCATTCAAAGACAAAACGATACAGATATGATGCCAGTAAGCTTTTCGTTTCCCACAACCGGGTAACAGAAAAGCCACCCTTGTATACTTGCCCTGGTATATGGTGGCTATTCTGTCATCTAAATCGGTCAACCCCTTGTGGGACGGTTGTTCCTTTTAACAGCTTTATTTTAACATATAAGCGATGGCACCGCAATGATAAGTTTCATCCCCTCCAATGCAGTCGATGCAGTTCCCCCTCCATCAGCAGCCCGTCAAAATGGTTCTGCCGCAACGCTTCGTAAAGAACAACCGCCACGGAATTGCTCAGGTTCAGGGACCGGATCTCGTCCAGCATGGGAATGCGGATACAAGTGTCCTCATTTTCCACCAGAATCTCCTCCGGGATTCCGGCGCTTTCCTTGCCGAACATGATGTAATCATCCGGGCCGAAGGCGGCTTCCGTATAGACGTGCTTCGCCTTGGTGGTCGCCATCCAGAGCTTTCTGCCGGGTTGCAGGCGAAATTCCTGCTCCAGGAAATCCTCATAATTGACATAACGCCGCACGTCCAGCTTATGCCAGTAATCCATGCCGGCCCGTTTGATCTGCTTTTCATTCAGCTGAAAACCGAGAGGCTCGATCAGATGCAGGGTCGAGCCTGTCGCCACACAGGTTCTTCCGATATTTCCGGTATTTGCCGGAATCTCCGGCTGATGCAGTACAATGTTCATTTCTTCTGTTCTTCTTTCAGACGTTTTACAAAATCAGCCAGGCGTCCGATGGCCAGCTTCAGGTTTTCCAGGGAATAGGCATAGGAAATACGGATGTAGCCCTCGCCGCATTCTCCAAACGCAGTTCCCGGCACTACGGCCACCTTTTCCTCCTGCAGAAAGCGGAGGGCGAACTCATCGCTGGTCAGACCGAACTCCTTGATGCAGGGAAACACGTAAAAAGCGCCATAAGGCTCAAAGCAGGGAAGTCCCATCTCTTTGAAGGCATGCATCAGATAGCGGCGTCTCTGGTTATAGGCCTCCCGCATCTCCTGTACATCCCGGTCACCGTTTCTCAGGGCTTCCACCGCCGCATACTGGCTGGTTGTCGGCGCGCACATGATGGCAAACTGATGGATTTTCAGCATCTGATCCAGAATCAGGCGCGGTCCGCAGGCATAGCCCAGACGCCATCCGGTCATGGCATAGGATTTGGAGAAGCCATTGATCAGAATGGTTCTCTCCTTCATGCCCGGAATCTGCGCGATGGAAACATGATCTCTTCCATAGGTCAGCTCACTGTATATTTCATCGGAAATCACGAAAAGATCCTTTTCCAGGACCACTTCCGCAATGGCTTCCAGGTCCTTCCGCTCCATGATCGCCCCCGTCGGGTTGTTGGGGAAAGGAAGGACGAGCACCTTGCTTTTATCCGTAATGGCGTCGCGGAGCTCCTGCGCCGTCAGGCGGAACTGATTTTCCGCCTTCAGATTGATGAATACCGGAACCGCATCCGCCAGGACGGCACAGGGTTCATAGGAAACGTAGCTTGGCTGGGGAATCAGCACCTCATCTCCCGGATCGATCATCGCGCGCAGAGCGATGTCAATGGCCTCTGAGCCTCCCACCGTGACCAGTACCTCATGGGCGAAATCATATTCCAGATCAAACCGTCTTTTCAGATAATTGCAGATCTCCACCTTCAGTTCCTTCAAACCGGCATTGGAGGTATAGAAGGTCCGCCCCTTTTCCAGGGAATAAATGCCCTCGTCCCGGATATGCCAGGGCGTATCAAAATCCGGCTCTCCGACGCCCAGGGAAATGGCATCGTCCATTTCGCTGACGATATCAAAAAATTTCCGGATACCGGAGGGCTTGATGGTTACGATTTTCTCAGACAACGGATTTCTCATGGCATGATCTTCTCCCTTGTATCTTCATTTTTTCTGGCCAGAATGGTGCCATGATCCTTATACTTTTTCAGGATGAAATGCGTCGCGGTGCTCAGCACGCCGTCCAGCGTGGACAGTTTCTCCGACACAAAGGAAGAGATCTCCTTCAGATTTCTTCCCTCCAGCGTCACCAGCAGGTCGAAACCGCCGGAAATCAGGTAGACCGCGTTCACCTCCGGATATTTATAAATCCGCTCCGCAATGTTGTCAAAGCCCTGTCCCCTCTGGGGCGTCACCCGCACCTCGATCAGCGCGGAGATTTTGTCCAGGCTCGTTTTATCCCAGTCAATCAGCGTATGATACCCGCAGATGATCCCTTCTGCCTCCATCGCCGCCAGCTCATTTACCACATCAATCTCTTCCACGCCCAGAATCACCGCCAGCTCCTTCAGATCGATCCGGCTGTTTTTTTCAATAATTCCGAGCAGCTGCTCTCTGAACTCTCTCATACTTCCTCTTTTCCTGCGGCCGGATGGCCGCATTTGATCCGTGAGAAGAATTGCGCCAGCAATTCTTCCAGGAAATCGGCTTCGCCGATTTCCGCGCCTCATTTTCCTGCGGCCGAACGGCCGCATTTCATATCAATTTGTGAATCTCATCTGTTCTGACCGGCCCTAAAAACCGCTTCTCTTCTCCATTTAAAACGATCCGGTCATTTCCGGCTGTGGCTCTTCCCACCACTGCCGCCGGAATGCCCACCTTTTCCAGGCTTTCAGCCAGAGCGTAGCCGTCGTCCGCCGCGATCAGCAGGCTTCCGCCGGAAATCAGCTCATAGGGGTTTAAGTCAAGGTGGTTGCAGATTTCCACCGTTTCCTGACGGATGGGAATTTTCTTCAGGTCGATTTCCAGTCCGATGCCGGAACTCTCTCCCATTTTCCAGAACGCGCCGAAGATTCCTCCCTCGGACACGTCGGTCATGGCGCAGATGGCGTCCTTGACAGCATCGGATGTCAACGCAGCCGACGCTTCCGGGAGTACAGACAGGTATTGGTCGAATCCCTTCGCCTCCTCCACCAGATACGCCGGGAAACGGGTCAAAAGCTCCTGTTCCTTTTCTTTCGCCGCCATTGTCGTCCCCTCCAGGCCGATCCATTTCGTCACCACCAGCTCCGCGCCCGGATGAAGGCCTGACGTTCGTATTGCCTGTCCCGGCGGAGCGCTGCCCACCGCAGTGACGGAAAGTGCTGTCCTATTCACCGCCGAAGTGACCTCCGTGTGACCGCCCGCAATCTGGATATTCAATCCGGCACATACATGTTCCGCCTGCATCATGAGGGCTCTCAGTTCCTCTTCCTCCGCTTCCGGCGGAAGCAGCACCGTCAGCCAGACGGCGGCGGGCCTTCCCCCGCACGCTGCCAGATTGTTCACAGCGGTATGAATTCCGTACAGGGCCGCGTCTCGCCCGGTTCTCACCGAAGCGGCCGAGGAAACCAGCAGCTCCTCTCCGGGCGGAAATGACAGAATGGCGCAGTCCTCCCCTGGTCCTGCGCCGCACAATACTTCTTCTCTCTTTGTTTTCAGCTGTCTGAATACAGAGCGTCTCAGCACGCTCTCCTGTATCTTCCCAACGTTCATTTTTTTCACTCTGGCGTCTGGCTCTTTTCACTCCGGCAGAGAATCCCCGGGCCGTTTTGCCCGGGGATTTCCCGATTTCCAGCTTGAAACGCATTGCCGCACAACGCCCTTCTCACTTTTCATTTTTTCGTACCACTGATCACTGTCCCGCCTGCTGTTGCTGCTGTGCAAGCTGTTCATTGTACTGCTGGATCAGAATTGCCTGCTCCTCCGGCGTCTTTCCTTCCAGAATCGCAGCCAGAGCGGGATCCATTCCTGTGGTCGTCTCCGAAGTCGTCGTTGTAGACTGGCCGCTTGCCAGTGCCTCTGCCACACTCCTCACATGGTCAATGCTTCCGGTAGCAATGGCCGCCTGCAGCTCATTATATGCGTTCGCATCGCTTGTAGAGGTTCCGACAGTCGCCGTTCGCGGCGTCATTTTATAGCTGCTGCTGTTCACCTGTTCCCGGCTGACCTCTTCTCCATCCACCGTCACTACCTTCCACAATCTCGCCTTATAGCCGGTATGAGCCGACTGAACCGTGACAGAACCGATGGGCTGTGAGGAATCCTGATTGATCACCTCCGCACCAGGAGCGATCGTCTCCAGCACCTCGCTCTCGTAGGTCACCTTTCTGTTGGAATCTCTGGTTTCCACGCCGTAAATGGTGAAGGTGATTCTCTTGTTGCTCGTATATCCTTCAATATAAATCGGATATTCCGTATTATTTGTAAAAACAAAATCCTTTCCGGAGGATTCCGCAATCGCCGCATCCATGGAAGGATCCACATAGTTGACGATCATGGAATGATTATGCCGTTCGTCCACCTGCAGCTCGGCAAGCAGAACCGCGTTATACAGAGTGGTGGATACCTGACAGATACCGCCGCCGATGCTGTCCACCACCTGACCGTTCAGATAGGAGCCGGCCATGTAATATCCATTTTCTTCCGTAAAGGGCGCTACCGCTTCATAGGTAGAAAAGCTTTCGTCCGGATAAACCGTAGTGCCGTTGATCAGTTCACAGCCGTTCGATACGTTCGCGCTTCTGTCCGAACCGGAAGAAGAATAGCTGGTGGTGTAGGTGCCGAGCACATCCTTCACCAGTGCCAGGTCCTCCGAATTTCCCTGCGGCTCTTCTTCTGTAACCACCAGATCTATCGCCGCGTCTCCGCCCTTCCACTGGGTCGTCAGATATTCATAGACCGCCGTTTCGGAAGCGCTGTTATCAATAACAATACCCTTCTGTCCTTCTTCTATGACGAATTCTCCATCCACCCTCGTCAAATGAGCGTCTACGGCTTCCACATTATATTCGGCGCAGTCATTTTCAATGAGAGAGGCAATCGCTTCCTGATCAAAGGAAAACTGAATGTCATATACCTTATTTTCATTCTCCAGATCCTTAACGGCCTTATAGCGGGCCACCACGTTTCCGGATTTTCCCAGATTCACCGCTTCGCTCACCAGATTCTGGTTGCTCCAGCTCATTCCCAGCTCAGACGCGGTCGCCGTTACCGTATTGCCGTCCACCACGTTCAGCGTGATCACGCTGCTTTCCAGAGAATCCACATAGGCCTGAACCGCCTCCTGCGCCTCCGTCTGCGTCATCCCTGCCAGCGAGATCTCCCCGGCGTACACGCCTTCCATGATCGTGTCGTCCGGTCTGGCCTGTGCCTGTGCGGTAATGCCGGTAGCGACAGGCACGATTCCCACAAACAGCAGAAGCGCCAGAAAACCAATCCATTTCTTCATATAAATCACTCCTCAAAGCATTACAGCACGTACAACAGTGTCGGGATAACCATGGCTAAAACCAGAATGATGATGATCACCGACGAAATAATTCTTTTCGATTTCTTACTGTAAATATTAAACATTACAATCTCCATTTCCAATACATATCAGCTGTTTTATTGTTCACTTAAAAGCTTATTATATCGGAAAGGGCCCGCTTTTGCAAGAGCGCGCGCTGACGTGCAACGTCCCGGAGTGCCGAAAAACACAGGCTATTTCCGCGCTTTTTCGGGATTTTCCACAGTTTGCGGCACTTTTCCGTATCTTGCGATGAGCTGGTCGGCCAGACGGCTCGCCTCATTTCTGGTCAGCATTTCCACATCCACGGGAAGCTGCGTTTTATACAGCGCTGCAAGGCGCTGCAGGCGTTCCTTCTGAGCGCGGCTGGCAGGTCCCTCTTTTTTTACATGGAAAATCAGCGGAACCGGGGCAAACGGCTTTTCTTCGTAAAATTTTTCACAGAAAAGCTCATACAGCTCCGCCGTCGCCTGCGCATCTCCCAGCGCCCGGTGCGCCTGATGGGGAATATCAAAATGGCGGCAGAGCTCCCCCAGATTCCGGCTCGGAAAGTCCGGAAGATATTTCCGGGCGAGCTTCAGGGTATCGATACCGCAGGCTTCAAATGAAAGTCCGGCGTTTACCGCCGCCTTTTTCAGAAAAGAAAAATCAAAGAGCAGGCTGTGGCCCACCAGCACATCCTTTCCCAGAAAATCCAGAAGCTGTGGAAGGACCTGCCCGATCTCCGGCGCGTGATCCACCTCTTTCTGGCTGATCCCCGTGATCTGCCGGGTGCGCTCCGTCAGCTCCCTGCCGGGGTTCACCAGACTCTGCCAGGTCTTTTCCACCTTTCCTTCCCGCACACGCACCGCGCCGATTTCTATGATTTTATCTGTTTTGGGATGAAGGCCTGTGGTTTCCAGGTCCACACAGACGTAATCCCTCACCGGACTGTTCATGGCTTCTTCCCTTCCGCCTTTTTCTTTTTTTCATACCAGGGGCACACCTCTGGCAGAAAGCATTCTTCGCACTTGGGCTTTTGCGCCCTGCACAGCTGCCTGCCCAGCGTGATGATCTGCATGTTATAGAGAATCCAGTGGTCTTTGGGAAGCACCCGCATCAGATCCTTCTCCACCTTCACCGGATCTTCCTCCTTCGTGAAGCCCAGACGGTTTGAGATCCGCTTCACATGGGTGTCCACCACGATGCTGGGATCGTTGTAGATGTTGCCCCGGATCACGTTGGCGGTTTTTCGTCCCACGCCCGCAAGGGAGGTCAGATCCTCCAGCGAACGGGGTACCTCTCCGCCGAACCGGTTCACCAGATCCTGACAGCAGGAAATGATATTTTTTGCCTTGTTATGGTAGAAGCCCGTGGCGTGAATGTCCTGCTCCAGCTCCTTCAGATCCGCTCTGGCAAAATCTTCCACACTTCTGTACTTCTGAAAAAGATCTCTGGTAACAATGTTCACCCTTGCATCGGTACACTGGGCGCTCAAAATGGTGGCAATCAGAAGCTGCCAGGCATTCTCATGCTCCAGATAGCAGATGTATTCCGTTCCATAGTGCGCATCCAGAAGCTGCAGCACCTTCTCAATCCGTTCCTTCTGTCTCATTTCCGCTTTTGTTCCTTCCTATATCTCATATCGATTCCCGCGCCTGCCGGGGCGCCCCTTTCACGGCCTGTTCCTTTCATGGCCGCCCCTTCCATGACGAGTTCTCCCATTCACAACGAAAGGATCACCAGCTTCGCTTCCCGGTTCAGCGGGTTTCTGTTTCGATAGTCGAAGAGCACGAAATATCTAGAGGCTCCGTCGTTTCCGGCTTCCTCTCTTATTTTCCCGCTCTCTTCCCAAACAGGAAGGCCGAAGCATTCCACGTGGGTCATGCGCGCCATCTGCCGGGAATCATAACCGTCCTGCACGTATTCCGCCAGAAAACGGGGATTCTTCTCCTCTTCCCGGTAAAAACGGCTGATTTTTTCCTTCGCTTCTTCCTTCTGCCGGAAGGGAGGGGCAAAATCCGGCCGGCTCTTCGCATTCTCCCGCAGATAAAGATCCAGGGTCAGAAGCTGCCGCCAGAGTTCCTCCTTTTCGGGAGCCGCCTGCAGGGCAAACTCCAGAAGCGCCTGATAGCGGTACATACGGGAAGGGCTCTGCCGGAAAAGGCCGCGCCTGTCATAAAAATCCTCCAGCTCGCGGTACATTTCAAAGGGCGAAGAAAAGCAGCGCTCCAGAACCGGAAGGGTATGCGTAAACTGGGCGCTGTTGTAATACAGCTCCACCATTTCCTCCACCCGCTTCAGCGTCAGGATATCCGCATAGGAAATCCAGCGGGTAAAAAGTACCTCATAGGGCGGAAAATCCGTGTACGCGATTCCGTATTCTGCCGCTTTTTCGTGCATATGGGACCCCTTCAGCACCTTCAGGAAGCCCAGCTGCAGCTGATCCGGCCTGCAGGAATAAACATCATTGAAGGAGCGCTGAAAGCTCTCCATATCCTCCAGCGGAAGCCCGGCAATCAGGTCCAGGTGGATGTGGATGTTCCGTCCTTCCCGAACCCTTTCCACGATTTTCTTCAGCCGCTCCCAGTCCGCCGTGCGCCGGATTTCCTTCAGGGTATCCGGATTGGTGGACTGCACGCCGATTTCCAGCTGTACCAGGCCGGGACGAAGGCTGCGAAGCAGCGCCAGCTCTTCCTCTGTCAGAATATCCGCCGCGATCTCAAAATGGAAATTGGTGACTCCGTTGTCATGCTCCCGGATATAGCTCCAGATTTCCATGGCATGAGAATGACTGCAGTTAAAGGTGCGGTCCACGAACTTGACCTGCGGCACCTTTTCGTCCAGGAAAAACTGAAGCTCCTTCTTGACCAGTTCCACATTCCGAAAACGCACCGTTTTGTCAATGGAGGACAGACAATAGCTGCACCGGTACGGGCAGCCGCGGCTGGATTCGTAATAGATGATGCGATCCTGAAAATCGGTGATCTCCTTTCGCTCTTCATAAAAGAAGGGAATCTCATCCAGCGGCACGGCCTGCCTTTCCGGCGTCCTTTTCACCATGCCGCCCGGCCGGGTGCGGTAGGCGATACCCCTGATCTGATCTGGCAGGGGCCAAGCGGGAGTTTCTTCCGAACTGTCGGGAGCTTTCACGGAAATCCCGGCGGGTTCTGCAGAAAATTCCGGAACGGAAAGCAGGGCGCTCGCATACAGATCTACCAGCTCCCGGAAGGTTTCTTCCCCTTCTCCGATCATGACGCCCGCCGCCGATGGCAGAGCGGAAAGGGTTTCCTCCGGGTCGTAAGATACCTCCGGCCCGCCCAGCCAGATCGGAACATGCGGCAAAACCTTGGAAAGCTCGCGGATCAGGCCGAATACAATCTCCCGGTTCCAGATATAACACGAAAAGCCGACCGCATCGGGCTTTTTCCCGTAAAGGTCGGCAAGAATCTCCCAGAAGGGCTGGTTGATGGTATACTCTGCAATTTCGATATCTGCCTGCGCAGCGCCGCCCGAAGATACAGAACCAGTGGACGGCACTGCGCAGAAACGTTCCGCATAGGCGCGCAGGCTGTAGACGGCGGGATTGGAGTGTATGTATTTGGCGTTGACGGCTGCGAGGAGGAAGCGCATGGGGTACAACTCATCCTTTCTGCATATTTTCATAAAATCAGCTTATTTCTTTCGTCAGTAAACCCTAATCCTCCCGCATTATCAACCTGGCATGAAAAAAGCGTGGCTCATAAAAAAGTGCCCCCAAACCGCTAAACCCGGTTATTTCCGCATATATTCCATAAAATGTCCCCAGTCCTCGCGGCTCAGATAATGCGTTCCGGCCCGCAGATGATACCCGATCTCCCCCTCTCCGAAGCAGTCTCCGACGACCGGATCTCTGTCCGGATGGACAAAGCCCTTCAGGCCCATCTTCCGATAATAATTCCCGGCGGCGACGCAGGAAAGGTATTCACTCTCCGGATCCGCCCAGCAGTCCTGTGAAGCGCTCGCCACATAGACGCGGCGGGGCGCCGCTGCAGCAAGGAGAAAATGCTGATCAAAGGGCATACTGTCCTCTTTTTCCGCGTACCTTCCATAATTTTCACAGAACCAGTAAGGAAAATTCTGATAAATTTTTCCCACCGTCTCTCCCTTCGTTCCCCTGGCCAGCGCCGCGCCGCTACAGCCGGAATCGTTGGAAAAGGTACAGTAAAACCGTTCATCCAGCGCTCCCGCAAGAAGCGCGGTCTTTCCCAGCCGGGAATGTCCCACTACGCCGATACGGTTATGGTCAATCTCCGGAACCATACAGGCAAAATCCATGACGCGGCTGGCCGCCCAGGCCCATAGGCCGATTTTACCGCACTGTGTTTTCTCTCTTTTTCCATCAGGGTAGATCACGCCTGCCAGTCCATTGGTAAAATCCCCGTCGTCGGAGGTCACATCCTGGTAACAGAAATGCAGCACCGCAAAGCCGTTATCCAGAATCTCCTCAGCCGGAAAAGACAGATCCGGAATCCGGTCCGTAAAGCTGATATAAAGAAAACAGGGAACCGTTTTTCCTTCTTCCCTCGCCTCTGCTTCTGCCGGGTACATCAGAGATACCGGGAACGAAAAGCTCCCCTTTCCGGTATCGCAATTCAGCTTCAGCTTTTTCAGAACCGCTTTCCCCGCGCAGAAACCTCTGTCCTCTGATTCCACATCAGCGGTCACTCCCACTGGCGGCTCCGGCAGAAAACCGTATTCCTCTGACAGAAGAAGGTTCAGGATCTCCGTCCGCCCAAGCTCATCCGGCATGGGAAGTTTTTTTAATAATTCAGAATTCATATGCCCCTCCAAAATGTATATACAGTGATTGCTTATGTTCAGTATACTGCCGGAAGTTTCCATTTTCAATCCTTCATCCGCCTCCTCCCGTATATCTTCTGATTCCCGCCATCACCGCCGCTTTCGCGCCAGACAGGAAAAGAACACAGACAACCATCTGTATCAATACGCCCTCAGGACCTGTCCGTCCCAGCATCACACGAACCGGAATATTGGCGATGGGAATCGCCGGAATGGCGAATAAAAAACATCCCATAAAAATCTTTTGCGGGAATAGCTCCTGTGGTCTTTCTGAAATATTCATCAGGATATAATAAATATTGTTTAGTCCGCTCACCCGGACAAAACGGAAGGCCAGAGAATACAGGCACACCATAAAGGCCGAAAGAATCACGAGCCCCATGAGACAGAGAAGCAGGTACAGGCCAAACCACCAGAAAGGAATGGTTTTGTCCAGCCGCCCCAGGTTTACCGCCAGAATAATGGCAGGGCAGAATGCGCTCGCAAGGCTGGAGAAATCCACCTTTCCTGTATTAATCTGGAACAGAATACCAATGGGCCGTAAAAGCATATGGTCAAAGCTTCCATCAGCAATGCCTTCCACAAACCGCATTTGATTTCCATTAACAAATGCCCGGAAAAGCTGGTTAATGACCATGGAAGTGCATATCAGCACCAGCATCTCTTCCCGGTTCAAACCACCTATCTCTGCCACACTTCCGTAAATAAAATTCATACAGGCAACATGCAACAATGTGTTAATGATACTCTGAATCAACATCAAAATAAAATTAGCCCGAAAAATTGATGCCGCCATCAGAGACAACTTTGCCTGCATGAAAAAAATCCGGACTTCTCTCATATCTGCGTTTTCTCCTCTCCCCTCGTAAGAATCTTCCATTTATGCAGCTTTCTATCAGGCAGTATTCCAGTCATGATCCTACAGAAGAGTACCGTTTCAGTCCAGCTCTCCATACTCCTTCTTTCAGGATTCCCAAAATCACACACCAGGCCGCCTGCATCAGAATGAGATACTGCTGATCCGCCGGAGAATACTGCCCCAGAAGAATTTTAGTCGGCAGATATCCCCATGAGGCTGGCGGAAGAATTTCCAGCACGGAAAGCCAGCCTTTCGGGAAAAAATCCAGAGGGAGAAACATCCCGGAGAGGAAATTAAAAATCACCATAAAGGACCATATCACCGCACTTCCTTCTTCTGTCCAGAAAGAAAGGAAACCAAGGAGAGACCATACCAGATGGCTGCTTATGCTGGAAAGAATCAGCATTACAACAACCCCGGGAATCCGTCCCAGCGCGAAATGCCAGGATACCTGTACGGAAAAAATTGTTCCTGCCGCCAGAATAAACAGCGCAGCCGGAAGCATTCCTGTCACTGCCAGGGCCAGATTTCTCACATAGATCATTCCGCCAATACGACAGGGCTTTAAAAGCTTTGCTGACAACGTGCCGTTTTTAATGGAGGACACATATTCCCAGCTGCTGTTTGTGAGGTTAAACCGCCGCAGTACGCTGTTTGCCAGATAATAAATCACCATATCTGCGGCAGTGTAGGTCTGCAGTCTGTCCGTTCCGGCGCTTTTATAGATCAGCATCCAGAACAGCACCGTAATCAACAGGTCCATATTGGAAAAAAGCAGCTCCACAACCGTATTGAAGCGATAATGAAAGGACGTCCTGAGGAGAATGATGAGCTGATAAAAATATTTTTTCATTGTCATTCTCCCTCCAGCAGTCCTTTCATGGTTTCCCGGAAGGAACCGCTCTTTTTCTTCAGTTCCTCCACATCCAGTGCGTAAGCCAGCTTTCCTTTTTTCAAAACAAGGATCCGGTCACAAGTATTTTCTATATCATCCATATCGTGACTGGTCAGCAGGATGGAGGCACCTTTTTTCTGCCGATACTCCCGAATGAACTCCCGAATCGCGTCCTGACTTCCGATGTCCAGTCCAATCGTCGGTTCATCCAGAAAGATGAGACGGGGACTGTACAGAAAGCTGTTCACCAGCTCCACCTTCATCCGTTCCCCAAGGGAAAGTCTCCTCACCTGCGTGTTTAAAAGGATGGTATCCAGTCTGAGCATCTCCGTCAGCCGTTTCAGACTTTTCCGATATTCCTGTTCCGGAATGTCATATAACAGCTTCTGGTAAGCAAAGGTATCCACCGCCGGCAGATCCCAGTTCATATCGCTCTTATTTCCCATCACAAACGCAATCTTTTTCAGAAACTCCCTGTTCCGTTTCCATGGTTCCTCTCCCATCACAGACACGCTTCCGCCTGATGGATACAGAATGCCGCTCAGCATTTTCAGCGTGGTGGTCTTTCCCGCTCCATTTTCTCCCAACAGACCGATCACTTCTCCCTCTCTCATGGAAAAACTGAGTCCGGCTACCGCCTCTTTATATACATACCTCCTGTGAAAAAAATCTGTGACACTGTTTCTGAAGCCCTCCGGTTTTTCATGAGTCCGATAGGTTTTCGACAGATTTTCCGCACGAATCACTTCCATAACCGTCGCTCCTTTATAAATACTTTCTCCGTTCTTTCGTCCGGTATCAGCTGCTCCCTTTTACGGATCAGCTCCTTCAAAATATGCATGTTGATCTGTGCAAGACGCGTATATTTTTCTTTCTCTGAAAAATATGCGGTACAGATAAGCTGAATGGAAAGAACCACCCAGGGAGCCGCCTGCCGCTCTTCTGCGGTCAGATACGCTTCCCTGTCATATCCCCTTAAAATATCATGATACAGAGGAATCCATCTTTCCACCGTCAGTCCCTTTTCCAGATTTTCTGTCAGAATTCCTGTAGCTGCATAGCAGGGATCGAAAAGGCGGAGATTGATCTGTGACAGTTCAAAATCCGTAAATCCTGCCATTTTCCCTTTCCGGCGGATCACATGGCAGGGATTCATGTCCCGGTGAATGATCTGTCTGGGAAGCTTCCGATGCAATCCGCCAAACCCTTTGATATATTCCGCGGTAAAACTCTCCGGCTGGAACATGTCTGTTTTTTTCCGCAGACCTTTATCCATTTCTTCAATTTTCCTTTGAACAGCCGGAAGCGCCCAGGACAAAACCTCTCCATAAAGATCGCTTTCCTCGCAGAGCGAACAGTCCAACCGCGCCAGAATCCCATGCAGCCGCCCGATCAGCGCGCCAAAAGCACAAGCCCTGTTGCTCTCCATCTCTTTCCCGGACTGTTCCCAGAGCTCCCTTCCGTTCATCCGCTCTCCCTGAATCCGCCCGCACAGAATTCCAAACAATTCTCCATCCTGCGCCAGATATTCCCTGCCGTTCTCCATTACAGGTACCGGAACGGAGGCTGCCAGCCCTTCCCTTTCCAACGCCAGGGATAATTCCACGTGCCGGTTCAGCCGTCCGGGAGAAGGAGACAGCTTCAATACCCATTCCTCTCCCACCTGAAAATCATGCTCGCTGACCTGACCGCTTCCTTCATAATAAATGTCCTGTATCTTATATTTTTCAAATCCCCACGCCGCCAGAAGCTTTCTCGCATTTTTTATGGAAAACAGAAGCTTTCCTTCCTGATCCAGCCTGATGGGATACGGCTTCACCGGGCGGTGTCTTTTCAGATAAGCCGTAGGCGAACAGCCATACTCCCGATAAAAAGCCCGATAGAATCCGGCATGTGTCTCAAAGCCATATTCCAGAGCCACATCCAGAATGTTCCTTCCTTCTCCAATTTCATAAATGGCCCAGCGCAGCCTGCGGCCATTCACATACTGTCCCAGCGACATCCCCACAGTTTGGGTAAACAGATGATAGTAATGGCAGAGAGAAAATCCCGCAAGGGCGCTCAGCTCCTGCGGAGTAATCTCCGTTTTCAGATTGTCCTCGATATAATCCAGTGTCAGCTGGATATGGATAAGAGTTTCTTTCATCCTGAAAGCACCGCCTTTTTGAGTTCATTTTGGGAAACTGTCGGAAAATCAGCGGCCATTCCGCAGCCGACAGTGTACTGCCCTGCTTGCTTTTTAAATCAGTGTGGCATTCGCCGATCGCCATACTTGATCAAGCTCCCGCAGATTCGCTTGCGCTCATTATATCATGTCACAATCTCAAAAACCTTTCCTGAATTGCGCCTTTCATGCAACTGGCTTCTAAGAATATGGCTGATTCGTTTTTTAAAAAATAATAGAATTGGAATCGAAAATATAATAGATTATAAACCGTAAATTTATATGAATATAAATATAAAATATATCCGATTAAAATTGTAAAATCCATCGGATTGGGTTATAATATTACTATTGATAGAAAAAATGAGGTGATACGGTTTATGAAAAGAGAGCAATATATTCCCCGTATTATTGATCCTAAAATAGAAGAATACTTAAGCGCTTTCGGCGCCGTCTGTATTGAAGGCCCAAAATGGTGCGGCAAAACCTGGACTTCTTCCTGGCACAGCAAAAGTGAAATTTATATTGGCGATCCGGCCGGCAATTTTCAGAACCGCCAGCTGGCAGAGCTGTCTCCGGCGCTTGTTTTGGAAGGGGAGTCTCCCCGTCTGATTGACGAATGGCAGGAGGTACCTTCCCTGTGGGATGCGGTTCGGTATCGGGTAGATCAGGATTCGCGGAAAGGACAGTTCCTTCTTACTGGTTCCGCCACTCCCAATCATAAGGGAATCCTTCACAGCGGCGCCGGAAGAATCGCCCGGCTTCGTATGCGTCCCATGTCCCTTTATGAATCCGGAGTTTCCAGCGGCAAAATTTCTCTGCAAAAGCTCTGCCATGGCGAACTGGCACCCTGCATGACCGGAGAAACTGACCTGAAAAACCTGATCGAGTGGATCATCCGCGGCGGATGGCCCGGAAGTTTGTCGCTTTCCTTTGAACAGGCCTCTCTGTTGCCGTCCGAATACCTGAATGCCGTTATTGAAGACGACGTATACCGTATAGATGGGATAAAACGTGATACACAAAAAATGCGTCTGCTGCTTCGTTCTCTGGCGCGCAACGAAAGCACCACTGCCACAAACAGGACTCTGATGAGGGATATCAGGGCTGTGGATGAAGAGGAGCTTGATTCCACTACTGTATCCGCTTATCTGGATATTTTTAAACGGCTGTTCCTCACCGACAATCAGCCTCCCTTTTCCTCCGGAATACGGTCCTCTGTACGGATAAAACAGGCAGAAAAGCGGCATTTCTCGGATCCCTCCCTGGCCTGTGCCCTGCTGAGGGCAACTCCCGCCGGACTTCTCGGGGATCTGGAAACTCTTGGTTTTCTTTTTGAGGCATTATGCGAACGGGATCTGCGCATCTATGCAGAGTCCTTCGGCGCTGGACTGTACCATTATCAGGACTATAAAAACCGTGAAATTGATGCCGTTATTGAACTTCCCGACGGACAATGGTGCGCTTTTGAAATTAAGCTTGGCGCAAATCAGATTGATTCCGCCGCAAATAATCTGCTGAAAATCAAAAGCCAGATGGAAGCTGAGAAAGGGAATCCCCCCTCCGTTCTCTGCGTTCTCTGCGGACTTTCAAACGCAGCCTGGCAGCGCACCGATGACGTTTTTGTTGTTCCAATCACAGCCCTTGGGCCATGAGGTTATACAGACATGGAAAATACAGATAAAATCCGAAAAATAAAAGCTGTAAAAACCGCCCTCCTCTCCATGCAGCGTCATTCCTGGGAACAGGGTGTGACCGCCCACGCCTTTCTTGATCTGGGAGACAGGGATATGGTGATTGCCCTTGCCAGGAGCGCAGTGCTACGGCAGAAGGAAGACGGGAGAACCGCAGTCATGGGCTCAGACCGGGCGGTGACAGATCCATGTGCGCCCGGAGAGGCGATTGCGGAGGCCTGGCGGCTCACGGGAGATCCTGTATTTCACGATGCTCTGAACCGGCTTCTTGACTGGGCGCTGTGCCGGGCGCCGCGCACCTCCTGCGGCGTGGTCTGCCATCTGATCGGTACGAAGCAGGTCTGGGCGGATTCCTGCTACATGCTTCCAACCTTTCTTGCCGCCGCAGGACATGCGCAGGAGGCCGTGGAACAGATGGAGGGATACCACAGACTTCTATGCGATCCGCAGACAGGGCTTTTCCATCATATCTGGGACGCGGAAGCCGGACGCTTTGTGCGGGCAGATTTCTGGGGCGGCGGAAACGGCTGGGCCGCGGCGTCCATGGCAAGGCTTCTGCATCGTATCCCGGCACAAGAAGAAAAACTGCGCCGCCGCCTGCTTGCCATGGAGCTTCCGCTTCTGAAGGTCCTGCGCGGCATGGTTCGGGAGGATGGCCTGTCCCATGACATTCTTGACCGCACGGATTCCTTTGTGGAGGTCAACTTTTCCCAGATGTATGCCTATGCTCTTTTCACGGGAATGGCGGACGGCTGGCTGTCTCCGGAATACCTGCCGCTGGCGGAAAAAATGCGTGCTGCGGCAAATGAAAAGGTGGATGCCTACGGCTTTGTCCAACAAGTCTGCGGCGCTCCCGATTTCTGCAGGCCCGGCATTTCTCCGGAGGGGCAGGCCTTCTATCTGCTGATGGAGACTGCGGCAGAACGTTGTCACAGGCAGCGCCGTGCGTCCTCTGTTTCCGAATAAAAAGTGGAATAAAAATGTGCGGCACATGGAATCCCTCCATGTGCCGCATGCTTTGCGCATCGAATAATCGGCCAGGGGAACTTCCCCTGGCCGATCTCTTAATTTTTATTTATGTCAGCCGCCTTATCCGGCTTTATCCCAACGTGGCGATAAATCTGTCAAACGCCGCCTGGCCTTCTTCGGTTCTCTTGTATACGCCCGCGTCCTCCAGAACCTCCATGAACACCTGACCGATCTCCTTCTGGATGATCTCATGGATGTTGTCCGCGTTCACATTTTCATAGTTGGGAAGGAATTCCTCCACCCAGTCCGCGTGCTTGGAAAGCACCTCGTCGCTGCGGATGTCTGCGCCGGAAAGGATGGCCTTTTCCAGATCCGCCATCTCGCCGTCCAGACGAGAAGGAAGCACCGCAAGTCCCATCACCTCTATCAGGCCGATGTTCTCCTTCTTGATGTGGTGCAGCTTCGCATGAGGATGATATACGCCAAGAGGATGCTCCTCGGTGGTGATATTGTTTCGCAGCACCAGATCCAGCTCGTAGTTGTCGCCGCGCTTTCTGGCAATGGGGGTGATGGTGTTATGGGGCTCTCCATTCGTTTCCGCATAAACGAAAGCTGCCTCATCCGTGTAGCCGCGCCATTTTTCCAGAATCACATCCGCCAGGGCGATGATCCGATCGCTGTCGGGTCCGTTTAAGCGGATAACCGACATGGGCCAGTTCACCACGCCCGCCTTCACGTCCTCAAAGCCCTTCACCGTGAACTCCCGGTCCACGCCTGCCTTCGCCATGGGGAACTCGTAATGTCCGCCCTGGAAATGGTCGTGGCTTAAGATGGAACCGCCCACGATGGGAAGGTCCGCATTGGAGCCCAGCATGTAGTGCGGGAACAGCTTCACGAAGTCAAACAGCTTCACGAAAGTATCGTGTTCGATCTTCATGGGAATATGCTTCGAATTGAACACGATGCAGTGCTCATTATAATAAACATAAGGAGAATACTGGAAGCCCCACGCGCTGTTGTTGATGGTGATGGGGATGATCCTGTGATTCTGTCTTGCGGGATGGTTCACGCGGCCCGCATAGCCCTCATTCTCCATGCAGAGCTGACACTTGGGATATGCGCTCTGCTTTGCGTTCCTGGCAGCGGCGATGGCCTTGGGATCCTTCTCCGGCTTGGAAAGGTTGATGGTGATGTCCAGATCGCCATATTTGGTATGCGCCACCCATTTCTGATCCCTGCAGACGCGGTAACGGCGGATGTAGTCCGTGTCCTGGCTGAATTTATAAAAATAATCGGTCGCTTCCTGCGGGGAGTTGGCATAATGTGCGCGGAAAGTGCGGATGATCTCGCTGGGGCGGGCCACCAGGATACTCATGATCTTCGTATCGAACAGATCCCGGTACACCACGCTGTTGTTCTCCAGAAGTCCGTTCTCCGCCGCATAGTCCAGCATATCCTTCAGAATGCTCTCCAGCTTTGCAACCAGCTCAGGCTCCTCGCTCCTGTCCGCCGTGATGGGCGTATCCGCATCCTCCAGCTCGTCCAGGCCGAACAGCTCCAGCAGGCGGTTCGTCGTGTAAATCGTATCCTCCGGCTCAATCAGCCCGGTGGCAAGTCCATATCTCACTAATTCTCTGATACTGTTCTGAATCATTTTTACCTCCATGCCGAAGCGTTTTACGCTGAGGCACGCGCGCCGAACCTCCAGTTCGGCGTCTGCGCCAGAATAGAAATCCCATACTGGGATTTCTATT
>CAJFMW010000030.1 GCA_904392525.1 uncultured Eisenbergiella sp. | reverse complement strand
ACAATACCGATGATTCCATGGAACGCAATGGAATAAAAATGATCAAACAGCGCATTGACCGCCTTCGCGAAACAGATTACCGTCACCAGCGCGCCGATTCCGCCGGGGATCAGAACGCCCATATCCAGATGACCGATTCCATCCACAAACGGGGTATACAGCCCAAGAGGCATCAGCAGCGTGGAGAAGCTCATTCCGGGAGCGATCACGCTCAACGCCAGACAGAAGCCGCAGAACAGATACCAGCCGAAGTTCGGGGTAATCTGTATGGATGATACCTTCAGCGCACCCAGAAGGACAAAGATAAAAATCATACATACCACAAGGGAAATCCAGGACCCTTTGCTGCGTCCTTTCTCTCCGGCCTCCCGGAACAGAGAAGGCAGCATACCCGTGATCAGTCCGATGAACAGACACACGGAAGGGTTGGGATACTTTTCCAGAAAGAAGGCCAGCAGGTTGGCAATTCCAAGAAATCCTACCACGCCTCCGATTCCGTAGGGAATCAGCAGCGGCACATGGGTCTTAAACCTTGCAAAGGGTTTTGAAAGAAATTCCATCGCCGGCTTATAAACGCCAAATACAACCGCGAGAACACCGCCGGAAATTCCAGGCAGCACCGCCCCCAGGCCGATAAATGCGCCCTGGATGATGTGGTAAACCATCAAAAGCGGATTGCTTCCTCCGGTCCTGTTTCCCTGTTCTTTTCTGATTTCAGTTTTACTCATATTTACCTCTTTTTTCATGCTGATTTTGCCGTTCTTTCCTCCGCAGGAAAATACATTTGTCTGAAAAATGCAAACGGCCGTACTGTGCTGATTATACTGTTTTCACGTTCTTTTTTCAAGTATCCTGCCGAAGTTTCCCTTCACGGCCGTTACAGTTCAGCCTTCGGCAGAACTGTAACGGCATCCCGCCGGGTCCCTCCCCCTTTCATTCCACGATTTTCAGACGCTTCACCTTTCGTTCATAAATCCGGTCCGTTTCCCTGACCTTACCGCACAGAAGCTCTCCGGCGGGGTCGTGTTTCATCTGATTTTCCAGGGCGCCTGCACGGTTCTGATTCGCGTAGCAGTAAAGGCAGCCGTTCGGACAGGTATGATAGGCGCCGATATCCACGCTTTCCACGCAGCCGCAGCCCTCCCGCTGTCCCTTATCCGGCTTCAGCTCCAGCCTGCAGCCGCAGGTCTGCTCCAGCAGCCTTCTGTCAATGCAGCCGCCCCGTTCGATGCCGCAGCCGGACAGGTCCCAGCTCTCGCAGCAGGTCTGTATCCGCAGGCCGTACTCTCCGGCAGTCTTTCCAAGCCCTGCAGCGAGAGCGTAAATCTCTTTCTCTCCGATTTCCCGAAACGCCGCTCCCTTCAGCTTCGCATACAGATCCACAAAGCTGATCACTGCCCGGTCCGCATGCCCTGCGAGCCTTTCACACATCCCGGCAAACGCCTCCAGGTGGCGGGATACGCTCCATTCTTCCGTCAGTATGATCGGATCATATCTCCATACCATTCGTCCGGCACCGATTCGCCCGGAGAGCAGGCAGAAATTTTCCATAATTCTTTCCTTTTCCCGTAATCCCCGTTCCAGCTCATGCCCGTAGGGCGTGATGGTGTACTGAAAGCAGTAGGGAATTCCCGTTTTTTCCAGTTCAGGAAGCCGCTCCATCATCGGTCCCGCGTCCTTGGTCCAGAACACGATGCAGTCCACAATGTCCGGGCGCAGCGGGATACGGCTGATTTGGGATGCGTTCATCGGATTTCTTACCAGCACATATCCGGCGCGCAGACGGTTTACAAACCACTCCGAATACCAGCATGGGATATCGGTTCTTCTCGATGCGGATATAATCATTTTTCCCTCCATGTCGGAGCGTCGCAAAACTGCCGATTGAAAAATAAGCCATTGGGCTTATTTTTCAATCTTACCTCCATGCCGAAGCGCTTTACGCCGAAAAAACCGGCCGCATCATTCCTCAGAATGACACGCCGGTTTTCCATATATCAGTGTCTCTATCTTAAACGCCAATCACGTTGACAGCGTGCATATAGGCATCCGAGCCGCGCGCACACAGCACGACAACCTCTTTTCCTCTGACCAGAACCCTGCAGTTACTGAAACTGGTAGAAGAATCCAGCTTCAGCTCCATCGTTCCGCCGTCCGTATTCAGATAAAGCGTATCCTCTGTGGATTTGCCATCCACCGTTCCCACCACTGCCGTGCTGGACGCGGTATCCACCGATACCCCGGAGGAGCTTTCCTTTTCTCCCACGATACGGGCCGCGTGCAGATAAGCATCTGAGCCGCGGTAAAAAGAAACGGTCAGCCTCCTCCCCGGCATCAGGACTCTGCCGTTTGAAACATCCGAATCTCCGTCAATCACAAACTGCATCTCTCCGCCGTCTGTGGACAGATAGAGCAGGTCGTCCTTCGTGCGGTCCGACACCGTTCCCTTCAGCGTGGTAACAGAAATCCCGTTAATGGTTTCCGTATACACCTCCGGAGCGGCATCAGAAATGCTCACCGCATGCAGATAAGCATCAGAACCTCTCGCACAGGTGATCTGATATTTCTGCCCGGCCACCAGGACGTTGCAGCCATCCATGTTTGTGGACGCATCCAGCCTGATCTGCATCTCTCCCTGATCCGTTTTCAGATACAGAATATCTTCCCTGGTCTTCTCACTGATCTCCCCCGTCACAGTCACAGAGGTGGAATAGTCAATTGTATTCGATTCCTCCCGCACACCGCTCGTAATTTTCGCAGCATGCAGATATCCGTCAGAACCATGGGTAACCGCCACATAGATTTCCCTGCCCGGAAGCAGTACCTTGCATTCACTGGCATCCGTCTCCGAATCCAGCTTGATCTCCATCTTTCCCTGTGCTGTGGAGAGCAACAGCAGCTCTTCCGTCGTTCCGGACTGAATCGTTCCGTATACTGTTGCAATGACTTCGGCCGCCTTCACCTGTATCGCGCCGGACGGCAGAAAAGCCGACAGAAGCATCACACAGGCGAGCAGAGCCGCCAGCCTGTTCCCGCCCTTTCTCATCCTCATAACTTCCACTCCTTTTGCCGCTTCGGCGGCATCGTATTCTGTGGAATTGGCCCGGGGCCAATTCCGCTTCTCCTTTTTGCCGCTTCAGCGGCACTGATTAGATTCATCATATAATATTTGCTCATGAAAAGCAACTGATTTGTTACTGTTCAGGCCAGTGCCGGTCACTTGCTGACCGGCACGTAAGGAAAGTGTTCCTGCCTGAATCCGGCCCGTCCATCGCCACAGGCGATCTGGAATGACAGGCCGGGTTACTGTTCGCTGGCTTGCCAGTGAACAGTAACACTGATTTAAGCCGTTGAGCAAAAAAAGAAAAAAAAGCGTGGACGCCTCGATTTTCCTGAGGTAAAATAGACATGGTTTTATTTTTTTAATGCTGAAAGCGCAGCAAAGAGGATTTTATGGAAAAGAAAGAAGACAACAGTAACAAACAGCCCCAAAACACGCATACCTATCTGGAAACACACGGAGACTACCGGATGCGCGAGCTGGATAAAAGCGACCTGGAACAGTTCAACGCGCTGCTTGCCTACGCCTTTCAGGTAACCTCCTACGAGCTCCTTCAGACCGGCTGGGAAGAGGACGAATTCAAATACGCCAAACGCCCCATTCTCGAGGAAGCCTACGTTCTGGGATGGTTCTACAAAGACCGGCTGGCATCCATGATCGTCGTTTATTCCATGAAGGTGAACATCCATGACAACATTATGGACATGGGGGGAATTACCGGCGTCGCCACTTATCCGGAGTACACAGGCCGGGGCCTGATCCATTCCCTGATGCGGCGGGCCATCAACTATATGCACGAACAGGATTTTTCGATTTCCTTCCTCTATCCCTATTCCATTCCCTTTTACCGGAAAATGGGCTGGGAAATCGTTTCCGACAAAATCACCTTCACCATCAAGGACACGCAGCTTCCGAAGCCCCGCCCTGTGGAGGGTATGGTGGAGCGCGTGAGCCTGGATTCCGAGGATTATCACAACGTACATTCCTATTTCGCCCTGCAGCGGCATGGCGCGCTGATCCGGGACAATCTGGCCTGGGACGAATACTGGCGCTGGGAAAATGACGATATGATCGTCGCCGTCTATTACAGCAAGGAACATAAGCCGCTCGGCTATGTCGTCTACTACATTGCAAATGAGATCTTCCACATCAAGGAAATGGTCTATCTGAACATCGAGGCAAATTACGGTCTGTGGAACTACATCACCGCACATTTTTCCATGATCACGCAGGTTGTGGGCGATAACTATTCCGGAGAGCCGATGGCTTATCTGCTGGATGACAGTGAGATCACGGAAACCGTTTCCCCATACATCATGGCGCGGATCATCGATGTTGAAACCTTCCTGCAGGAATATCCCTATCAGGTTCAGCCTGAGGACTTCCGCATCCATTTCCGCGTCACAGATGAAATGGCTCCGTGGAACGCAGGGGACTATCTGGTTTCCTGGAAGGGCGGTGAAACGCGTTGTGAACGTGTGGAAAACAACCAGTCCATCAATGTGGTAGAGCTGGACATCAACACGCTCACCACCATGCTCATGGGTTACAAGCGCCCCAGTTACCTGTATGAGCATGAAAAAATCAGAACCGAATACTACATGCTCACCTGGCTGGAACGGCTGATTCCGGTGGAAAAGCCGTATTTTTCGGACTATTTTTAAAAATTTTTTCAGTAAAAAAACAGGGTATGGTTTTGGGCCATAACCCTGTTTTTTTGTATCCCTGTTTACTGCGGATCCAGCATGGAGATCAGTTCATATACCCGCTCCCTGGAATCCCACATATTATACAGTTCCTGTGACTTCACATTGAGATCTGCCTGGGTCAGGGAAGCGTTCTCCTGTATTTCCCGTTCCAGCGCATCGGATTGTTCCTCCATATACGTCAGTCGATGCCGTATGCTTTCCCCAATGTCATAGCTGGTAAATCCCTGTTGCTGCGCCTCATTATTCAACGCATAGAAAGGCTGTTCCTGCAAAACCATAGAATCACAGAATTCTTCTGCCTCATCCAGCATCGGCACCAGCGTCGTTTCTTTCCAGTCCTCTGTGGCCGGGTATACGATCCCGGCAAGATAACAGCTCCAGTATTCCGCCACATCCCCGCACACCGTGTCACCGATCCTGTCATTTCCATGCCGGAATTCCTCATACACTGCATCATACAGCTTTTCTATCGTACAGGTGATCCGGTATTCCTCCCGGACTGCCTGCTGATATTCCTCATATGAGCTTCCGCATTCCGCAAAAGCAGCTTCCAGATCGGAAAAATTGGGCGCAGCCGTTATCATGGCATCTCTTTCCGCAATTCGTTCGTTAAGCTCTTCCTCCGTCAGTGTATAACCCTCCTGAACCGCATAACTGTACCGCTGCATCCGCCAGGCCAATTCCTCTCTGGCTGCCTGAAGCGCTTCCTCCTCTGTATCCCACAGCTCCATTTGGTCCAGCGTTTCCATTGCCAGAAGCGCTCTCATATCCTGTGTGCTGCAGGAAACTCCAAGGTCAGCAAGCAGACGGTTCAGATTCACGTACTGCCGTATTTTCTCCGGTTCAAACAGAAGCTCCCCGGCAGCGCTTTCCTCTGAGCCCTCCGGCTCCGTCCTCGCCACATTTACATAGTCCTCTATAAAATCTCCGCCCTCAAAAATCGTTCCGTCTTCTGTTTCCACGCACCATTGTTCCGTTTCTGTCTCCGGTTGAAAGAACAGGAGAGTCGCCCTTTTTTCTCCTTCATAACGCAATGTGACCGCGAGATCATCCTCTCCCCGCACCATATCCTGCTGTTCCAGCGGGTCTACCTTCTCCAGCCCGGACAGCCCGTCCAGAAAGGCCTGGAAATCTTCCGTTCCGGCAGCCGGATAATCCTTGATTGTGTTGATCTGGATTGACACAATCGGCTCATCCGGAATCTTCCGGTAGATGGGTTCCGGCGGATAAGGGACCTCCGACTCTTCCCGCCCCTCTCCTCCGGCCAGATAATCGTCAATCGCCCTTTCATAGGGGGCCATCAGCCTCCATCCCTGAAAAACAAGACCGGCGCCGACTGCAAGAAAGGTCACCCATACAACGGCGGTCCAGGGCCCAAACCGCAGTCTGCACGGTTTTTCCAGCAGATATTTTACGGTTACATAGCGGCAGATTTTCACCACATCCCACAGAAACAGGATACCGGCCAGCCCCATGGCAGTCCAGAGCCCCCCATTACACCAGAAGGACTCTCTGGGCAGACTCAGAACCGTCTCGTCCGTATACCAGTCCACAATCCTTCCGCCGATTCCCCACACATTCAGGGCTGTCCACCCAAGCCACAGGCAGATGAACAGGCGAAGCAGTAAAAAAAATAGCGCAGGTGTGTCTGAATGCTTTTTCATATCTTCCATATCCCTCTCAAAATCATTCAACATTTCCTCTCTACCTCTCCCTCATCAGCACCTCAGTCAGATAGACCGCGGTAGGCTCCAGCACGCTCTCTTCCACCGCAAAGCCCGGCTGATGGATCAACTGCCCTTTACCGGTTCCGATCTTGATGTAGCAGCCCGGCGCCTTTTCTTCATAAAAAGAAAAGTCGTCTCCGCCCAGGGACTGTTCCTCCGGCACCACCGAAAAGCCCAGTCTGCGGGCCACATCCGCCGCGTATTCCGCCATTTTCTCATCATTGACAACGGCGGGCGGACCGGGAATCCACTGTACCTGCGCCTCTGCGCCATAGGACTCCGCCGTCTTCTGCGCAATCAGCGCCACTTTTTTCTCAAACAGCTCTCTGTCCGCCCGGTCCATGGTGCGCACCGTTCCTTCCAGTTCGGCCGTTTCGGGAATCACATTCCAGGTATTGCCCGCTTCTATCCGGGTGACGCTGATCAGCGCCGGATGGAAGGCGTTCACGTTTCTCGTCACGATGGTCTGCAGAGCCTGTACCACAGCGCAGGCGGCAGGAATGGGGTCCACTCCGTCGTCCGGATGGGCTCCGTGACAGCCAACGCCTTTTATTGTGACCACAAACCGGTCAACTGCCGCCGATACGTATCCGGCCCGCAGGCCGATGACGCCCGCCTCGTTTGTGGGATCCGCATGCAGCCCCCAGAAAAATTCCACATCATCGCATACATCCGTTTCCAGAATTTTCAGCGCGCCCAGCGAGGATTCCTCCCCGGGCTGGAACAGGATCTTCACCGTCCCCGCAAGCTCCTGCTTTCTTTCCTGGAGCAGCAGAGCCACGCCAAGCCCGGCCGTGATATGGAAATCATGCCCACAGGCATGCATCTTCCCCGGAATTTCGGAAGCATAGGAAAGCCCCGTTTCCTCCAGAATGGGGAGCGCGTCGATATCGCAGCGAAGCGCCTGCACCGGCCCTCTTTGTTCCCCACGTATTACCGCCACAAGCCCCGTTTCCAGCGGAAGCGGCAGAATCTCCACCCCTGCATCCGTCAGAATCTGCCGGATGCGCTCCGTGGTGCGGTATTCTTCATAGGACAGCTCCGGATTTCTGTGAAACCACTCAAACATTTCTTCTAACTTTTTCTGCATTTTAATCTCCATTCTTCATATGAAATCAGGCGCTCCCCGCCCTGCGGCAGAAAACGCCTTCTTCTCTGCGGCCAGCCGGAGCATCCGGTCAGCCGCAGCTATCCGTTTCAGTTTTTGCTGTTGGGATCCAGCGCGTCGCGCAGGGCATCTCCGATAAAATTGATGGCGATGACCAGAATCACGATCATCAGTCCGGGCGGAATCCACAGCCAGGGCTGCTTCGTCAGCACGGTCAGAGACTGGGCGCCGTTAAGCATGTTTCCAAGGCTCGCCGTCGGAGGCTGCACGCCCATGCCAAGGAAGCTCAGTGCCGCTTCATCCAGCATGGAGAGGGCCAGCACCGAGGTGGCGTACACCAGAATGGGAGCCATGGTGTTCGGCAGAATCTCCGAAAACAGGATGTGTCTGATGGGCATTCCCGCCACCAGATTTCCTTTTACAAAGTTGCTTTCCCGCAGGGAAAGAACATTTCCTCTCACCAGTCTGGCGATGCCCGGCCAATCCACGAATCCCAGAATCAGAATAATGCTCCACAGCCCCGGCTTGAAGATGGACGCCGCTACCAGCACCAGCAGAATATAGGGGAAGGACATCACCATATCCGTAAAGCGCATGATGATCATATCCACCACGCCGCCGAAATATCCGGCAAGAAGGCCCAGCACCACGCCGATCACCGTGGAAATCAGCGTCGCCAGCACGCCTACCAGAAGGGAAATCCGGGTCGCATACAGAAGACGGCTCAGCACGTCACGTCCGATCTGATCGGTTCCCAGCCAGTGCTGCGCGCTCGGCGCGCCGGAAAAGGGACCCACAATGGCATCCGGGTCGTAGGGAGCGATCACCGGCGCCAGAAGCGCGGCTCCCACAATGATGACCAGAACCACAAGGCTCACCGCCGCCAGATGGTGTCTGCGGAACCTGCGGAATACGGTCTGAAAATAGCTTTCATTTGAAATATCCTGCTTCACCGCTTTTTCCCCGGCAGCCGTTCCTGCTGCCTGTGGCGTTTGGGACACAAACTTTTCTCTTTTCTTCATCATTTCACCCCCTGACCCTATTGAAGCTGAATCGTGGGGTCTACCAGCGCGTACAAAATGTCCGTCAGCAGGTTCGCCACCAGAACGACAACGGCGGAAAGCAGGCACACGCCCATGATCACAGGATAATCCCTGCTGGTGATGGCGCTCATGGTCATGAGGCCCAGTCCCGGCCAGGAGAATACCTGTTCCACAATAACCTGACCGCCGAACAGCATCGGGATTTCCATGCCGATCACCGTCACGATGGGGATCAGGGCGTTTCTCAGCGCATGCTTGTTGATCACCTTAAATCTACCGATTCCCTTTGCCCTGGCCGTGCGCAGATAATCCTGCTGCAGGATCTCCAGCACCGCGCTTCTGATATAACGGATGTTCGTTCCGGCCATGGAGGTGGCAAGAACGATGACAGGCATCACCATGTGCTTCGCGATATCTGCCGCGCCTCCCGCCGTTCCCAGCGTCGTCATGCCGCTGGAGGGAAGCCATCCCAGCTTGATCGTAAAGACGAAAATCAGAAGCAGGGAAAGGAAAAAGCCGGGTATACTGCTTCCCAGGAAGGAAAGCGTAACCACCGTATAGTCTCCCTTGGAATACTGATGCACCGCGCTGTAGATTCCCGCAGGCACCGAAATCAGGAGACTGACGATCAGGGACACTCCCATCAGAAGGAGCGTGGGTCCCAGATGGCTTAAAATCATGTCCGCAACCGGCTGGTAGCTGTCGATGGAATAGCCCATATTTCCCTGAAGCAGCTGGCCGAGCCAGACAAAATACTGTACATAGACCGGCTTGTCCAGACCGAGCTGGATCGCCCTGGCTTCCACCGCCGCCTGAGAAATTCTCGGGCCCTGAAGCATCTCCAGAGGGCTTCCCGCCATGCACATGATCACGTAATCGATGATGGTGATTCCGATCAGAACAGGAATGGCGATCAGAATCCGCTTGATGATGTATTTACCCATTTACCTGTTCCTCCTTTCCGTTCCGGACGGGACAGGCCGCGAAATGGCCGCTTCCCGCCTTCACCTCACACATCTGCGGCACCTGCTGCCTGCAGCTTTCCTGTGCGAAGGGACATCTGGGATGGAATCTGCATCCGGAGGGCGGTTCCTGGCTGGAACCAACCTCTCCCTCCAGAAGCTTTGTTTCCTGCTTTGCGGCCTCCGGGTCCGGCACCGGCGCCGCAGCAATCAGCGCCTTTGTATAGGGATGGGCTGGCGAACGGAACACATCCGCCGCTTTTCCGATCTCCACAATCTTTCCCAGATACATGACCGCGATCCGGTCGCTCACATAATTCACCGCTCCCAGGCCGTGTCCCACAAAAATGCAGGTCAGGTTCAGCTCCTTCTGCAGGGATTTTAACAGGTTCAGAATCTGCGCCTGGATGGATACGTCCAGCGCGCTCACCGGCTCATCGCAGACCAGGAACCGGGGATTTAAGGACAATGCCTTTGCAATTCCGATTCTCTGCCTCTGGCCGCCGGAAAATTCATGGGGATACCTGCCCAGCACGTTTCTGGAAAGGCCCACCATATCCAGAATGCGCTCCAGCTCCTTTCCCACCGTTGCCCTTGTGGCGATATGATGGTAGAGCATGGGCTGCGCGAGAATTTCATAAATATGCTTTCTGGGATTCAGCGAGGAATACGGGTCCTGAAACACCATCTGAAGCTGCGTCCGGATTTCCTTCATCTCCTTTGGCTTCAGAGTGGACAGATCCTTTCCGTCATACCGGATGATTCCTTCCGTCGGCCTTTCCAGCCCGACGATCTGCCTGCCGATGGTGGATTTGCCGCAGCCCGACTCTCCCACCAGTCCCAGCGTTTCCCCTTCCCGGACGGAAAAGCTCACGCCGTCCACCGCATGAATATACCCTGTGGTGTGGGTGATGATACCGCCCTTTATGGGATAATATTTTTTCAGATTCTCCACTTCCAGCAAAGTGCGTCCTCCCTCCGGAGGCTCCTTTCCCGGAAGCACGTTGATGTTGCTTTCGTTCTTCTGCAATTCGTTATCCTCCATTTACGCATCTGACCCTGTGGTCTTTTCCCACCTCCCGATCCTGCTGAGGGCTGTCACACTCCGGCGTGCGGAACGCGCAGCGGTCCGCAAAACGGCAGCCCGGAATGGAATCGTAATTTTCCGGAACGATGCCTGGAATGGAAACAAGCTCTCTGTCCGGCGCGTCATAGATGCTGGGAACCGTCGCCAGCAGCGCCTTTGTATAGGGATGATGCGGGGAAGCGAACAGCTCCTTCACCGGAGCTTCCTCAATGATCTGCCCGGCGTACATCACCAGAACCCGGTCCGCCATACTGGCGACCAGGCCGATATCATGAGTGATCAGGATGAGCGACATCCCGATCTCTTTTTTCAGTTTTTTCAGCAGATTCATGATCTGCGCCTGAATGGTCACATCCAGCGCCGTCGTAGGCTCGTCCGCAATCAGCAGCGCTGGATTGCAGCACAGCGCCATGGCGATCATGGCTCTCTGGCGCATTCCGCCCGACAGCGTATGGGGATATTTTTTCATGGCGGCATGCGCGTCCGGCATGCCCACCTGGGAAAGAATCTTTTCCGCCCTCGCCCTGGCTTCCTCTTTGTCCAGATGCATGTGCGTGCGGATGCTTTCCGTAATCTGATTTCCGATGGTAAAAACAGGATTCAGGGAAGTCAGAGGATCCTGGAAAATCATCGACATCCGGTTTCCCCGGATCTCATCCAGCTCCTTTTCCGACAGAGGAAGAAGGTTCTTACCGTCAAACAGGACAGAGCCGTCAGTGACAGCTCCGCCCCTTCCCAGTAATCCCATTATTGAAAGTGAGGTGACGGACTTTCCGCATCCGGATTCTCCTACGATGCAGACCGTCTCTCCCTCATCCACATGAAAACTGACATGATCCACGCTGACCGTTTCTCCGTAGTCCGCGGAAAACGCCGTGGTCAGTCCCTGTACCTCAAGTAAATGCGACATGACTCTTCCTCACCCGTTTCTGAAAATACTGTAAATCCAAGTGTCCTCACGGGTTCAGGGCGAAGACCTCCTTCAGGGAAGTCCTCGCCCCCTGCCCCGTATTACTCTGTCACATCCCAGTTCTGCACGTCGTTAAAGAAGCCGAACACACTGGGGGTCGCACCCGTCAGCCGCTTGCTCACTGCGCCCTGAGCGCTGATGATATAAGCGGAGAACATGGGAACATCCTCCTGCATCTTCCGATCCGCGATTCCGTACAGCTCCGTCAGTTCCTCCGCATCGCTGGTGGTCTGTGTGCCGGCCAGCGCGGCATTTACCTCATCGTCCGAATAGCTGGTCCAGCTTCCTTCTCCTCCAAGCAGCCACGCCATGTCCGTATAGGGATCAACGGGAGAATAGGTATACTGTACCGCCAGAATATCATAATCCATGCTTCCCGCCGTGCTCATCAGGGTTGCGAAATCCACCGTGGTGATTTCCACGTTGATGCCGACGGCCGCCCACTGCGCCGCCATCACGGTGGCCGCGTTCACGAAGGTGCTGTCACCGGAGTTCACATAGAACCGAAGCGTCTGGCTTCCATCCCAGCCTGCTTCCGCAAGAAGCTCCTGCGCCTTGGCGGGATCATAGGTGATCGGCGTGATCGTCTCATCATAATAAGGGCTCGCGCTGGACAGGAAACCGTCCACCACTTCGCCATGACCGTTCAGCAGCTGCTCCAGAATCTGCTGCCTGTCAATGGCATACAGAAGCGCCTGGCGCACACGGGCATCCGGCACGTTAGCCGTCTGGATGAATACGGACTGGTTGGTGATCGGAGAGCCGTACACCACTTCCACATTCTCCAGCGCTTCCACGCTCTCATAATCCTCGGGCGGGATCACGCTCATGGTCTGCTGCGTAATGTCGATCTCGCCGGACTGCAGGCCCGCATAAAGCTGGCTGCCGTCCACAATGCGGATATTCAGCTTGTCGATCTTGGGAGCGCCCTTCCAGTAATTTTCATTCGCCGTGTAGGATACATAATGATCCACATCAAAATCCGTCAGATAAAAAGGTCCGCTGATCACATCCGGCTGGTTGAACCAGGCCTGGGTCGTCAGCTCATCCTCCGCAAAGGTCTCGATGACGTGCTTCGGCAGCGTCAGGAGATATCTGGCGTAGGAATTTAAGAAGGTCATCAGGGCCATGGGCTCCTTCGTGGTAAACTGTACGGTTTTCTCATCGATGACCTGAACGCCTTCGATGCTCTCCGCGCCTTCCTCCACAAATCCGTCGTCGCCCACGCCTTCAAACACATAATACATCATGGATGTGTTGTTCACCATGGGGCTTGCAAGGCGCAGCGCCGTATAGGCAACGTCATCCGCCGTAATGGGGGTGCCGTCAGACCAAGTGGCCGCCTCATCGATATGAACAACAAAGTTCAGATTATCCTCCGTGGTGATGGAATCCGCCACCATGGGAACGAAATTCAGCTCTGCGTCCAGCTCCATCAGGGGCAGGAACATCAGTCCGGTTGCGTACTTGTTCACCTCGCCGCCGTTTAATAGAAGCGGGTTTAAGCTGGTCAGCGTGTCCGTCACGCCAACGTTGACAATCTTTTCACCTGAAGCAGCACTCTCTGCTGTCACGCTCTGCTCCGCCTGCGTTCCCGCCGCGGTGCTTTCCTGTGCTGCCGTGCCATCCTGCCCGGCAGCACTCTCCCCGGTCGCTCCGCCTCCCGCAGAAGAGCATGCGGCCAGGGAAAGTGTCATGAGAGCGGCAAGCGTAAAACCAAGCGCTTTTTTCATGATTTTTCTCATTCTTCTTCCTCCTCTTCACTTCCCAGGGTTTCCCTGCATAAAAATTAATATATAAGGAAACGGACCGAAAAATGCAGAGAAATTCCCCGGCCGCCGCAGCCTGCTGCGGATGTGTGCACACGAAGATGCACAAGGCTGCGGGCCGTCTTCCAGGCAGTCCCGCCGCCGCACATGACGGCTCTCTCTGCTGAGCTCCTTCGCATGTACGACACCCTGTGCACAATGGATGGATTCCTGTTACGGAACCATTAAAATTGGTTTATTATATCGTTACCTGCCTCACTTGTCAAGATATTCTTGACAAAAACGGATTGCTGCGTTATATTCAGTAACAGTCCGCACTTTTTGCAGGCAGTTTATATATTACTACATTTTTTTTAAAAAGTACAGATTGTCCGGTAAAATTCCTGTATAAGTTTTTTGCAGCCTATTGTTTGCCGGCCAGCTGAGAAAGGGTGAGGTACCGCTTATGAAGAATCTGCTGATCTGCCAGTCGTCAGAATATGACTGCGGCCCCGTTTCGCTGATCAACGGGATCCGCTATCTGTTTGAACGGGAAGAAATTTTTCCCGATCTCATCAAATTCATCATGCTTTATTGTATGGATACCTATAATTCAGAGGGCGAGCTGTGCAAACGGGGTACCTCTGCCGCCGCCATGAATTTCATCACCAACTGGCTGAACCACTTCAGCGAAACCAGACGTTTCCCCATTCACTGCGAATTTCTCTCCGGCGAGGATGTGGTCGTGGAAAAGGGAAGCCGGATCTATGAGGCGCTGAATGAAGGGGCGGCCGTCGTGCTGCACGTATTCCTTGAGGTGGCTCACTACGTTCTGTTGACCGGAATCGAGGGGGATAAGGCCATTCTCTTTGACCCCTATTATGAAGAGGAAGGAACGCCGGAATTCGACGCGGAATACTTTACGGAAGGCATCTTCTTCATCAACGATCAGCCAAAGAGAGCCAACCGGGCCGTTACGCTGGAGCGTCTGAACCGCTTTACGAAGGATTACTATGAAATGGGCGAATATGAATGCCGCGAAGCGGTGATCATGTATAACACCAGCCTGAAAAAATAAATGCACTTCCATAAAAGAAGCCGCAGGTCTGTGCGTTGACGGGTAGCACACCATTCCTGTGGCTTCTTATTTTTTTAGCGTTTGTTTACACATCTCCGGTTTTATGCATTCCAGGCAGCAGCCTCTTTACAGCTGTCCGGCAAGGGCCTGGCCAACATTCAGGATATGGTCTCCGATCCGTTCAAAGTCGGTCAGCATCTCCGAATACAGCACGCAAGCTTCGTCCGAGCACTGTCCCTGATGCATTCTTTCTATCTGATTCTTCCGGTATACTTCCGTCATATCATCGATTTTCTGCTCCAGAGCCGAAATATCCGTCAGTTCTCCCACGTTGGCCGGCTCCATCGGGTACAGCTTTTCCATCGCCTGCAGGCAGACCTGCTGCATCCGTTCAATCTCTCCTCTTGCCTGGCTGGAGAAGGAAATCCTTTTCTCCTCCAGATGCCTGGTATATTCGCAGATATTCATGGCATGATCCCCGATTCGCTCCAGGTTTCCCGATATCTTGAAAAAGGCGCTCAGCCGGGCGGAATCCTCCGTGTTCGTCTCATAGGAAATTCGGTCGGAAATGAAGGAAGAAATCTCCTTGTTCAGATAATCAATATAGTCCTCCCTCTGCTCCACCTCAGAAAGCAGGGCAGAATTTCCATCCAACACCGCCTGAAAGCTCTCCTTCACGTTCTGTCCGGTCATTTCCGCCATTCTCACAAGCTCGCTGCGGATGCCATGCAGCGCAATGGCAGACGTTCCAACCTGGTATTCCGCACCCGTTTCCATGGGCTTGATATACAGAAGACACTTTTTTCCCTCCTGCGCCTCCGATTCCCGTTCCGGAAGAATCTTCGTAGCCAGGGCCGCCAGCCCGGTTCCGAACGGCAGAAGCAGCAGCGTGGTCACAATATTGAACAACGTATGCATATTTGCGATCTGGGCCTGCGGGTTGCCCGGCGTAAACGATTCCACCAGCTCGACCAGAGGTGATGTCATACAAACGATGGTAAAAATCGTGGTTCCGATCACATTAAACATCAGATGGATGATCGTCGTGCGCTTCGCGTTTCTGCTTGTTCCGATGGACGCCAGAACGGCAGTGATACAGGTACCGATGTTCTGGCCGAACAGCACATATACCGCTCCGTCCAGACCGATCAGTCCGCCTGCAGCCAGCGCCTGCAGAATTCCTACCGACGCGGAGGAGGACTGGATGATGGCTGTAAAGATCATTCCCGCCAGGATGCCAAGCACAGGATTGCTGAATCTCGTCATCAGACTGATGAAGGCCTCAGACTCCCTGAGCGGCAGCATGGAGCCGCTCATCATTTCCATTCCGATGAAAAGGATGCCCAGTCCGGCAATGATCTGCCCGTAATGATGGACGGACTGCTTTTTGATAAAAACCACCAGCGACACGCCAATAAATGCGAACAGAGGCGCCAGTGCCCCCACATCCAAAGCAATCAGCTGTCCTGTAATCGTAGTTCCGATATTCGCTCCCATGATGATCCATACCGCCTGCTGCAGGGTCATCATTCCGGAATTTACGAAACCAACCACCATGACCGTGGTGGCGGAGGAAGACTGAATGACCGCTGTAATCACGGCGCCCACAGCCACTCCCAGGAAACGGTTCGACGTCAGTCTCTCCAGTATGCGTTTCATTTTATTGCCCGCCGCGGCCTCCAGACCGGAGCTCATCATCTGCATTCCATGCAGAAAGAGGGCAAGTCCCCCCAGCAGACCGAAAATATCCGTTATGCTCATCCTCTCCTCCTCATCTTCTGTTTCACAGCGTCTCCGCGATCCTCTCCCTGAGTCGATACAGCCATCCGGCATCGGCAGGATAATTCCGGAAGGTGAACGGCCTATTTTGTTCCCCGTATATCAGCTCCAGAACCCGTTCTCTTCCAATCTTCTCTTCCAGCTTCTGAAGCGCTCTCATATCCTGCAGCCCCTCCAGCTGCACCTGCGCCCGCAGGGAGGAATAAGCCGTTCCGTCCGGTCCGGGATAGACCAGGAAGGCATCCCCTGACGGGAAGGAATAATCCGCATGGGTATCATAGAACGGGTCGATATGCTTTCTGGAAAAGCCGGAATTGTAAAAATTATATCCCCAGTGCAGAAAGCCCTTAATTTCATACAGATACATCAATACGCCCATGATCCGGTTCCTCGCGGACGGCATGGCGAAGAAACGGTTCGGCACATCCACTCCCTGAGAACAGCAATAGTAGGTCCAGAGATCCGGCACACCATGATCCGCGAAGGTCTGAATATGATCGTTCGAAGGAACCGGGTGCTCCACAAGCCCCTTTTCGTAAAACGCATAATCGCTGAGCGCATCGATCACCATCCAGCCATCCAGCAGTCCTTCCGTCATCCTCTTCGCCTTTGCATAGCTCTCCAGATGCGCTTCTGACGGCTCGTCCGAAATATGAAAGCAGACATGATTTCTGTCATAGCCAAGTTCCTGCAATTTTTCCTGCAGTGCCGGAAGGAAATCCTGCAAAAATTCCCGATAAGCAGGACTGTCCGCCGGAACATGCCAGCCAAAACGTTTTTCCACCTGTCCGTTTGCCCGAACCAGAATCTTCGGCGTTGCCTCCGCTCCCCACTGAGTGAACAGATGCGGCATTTCCAGATATTCAATGCCGTATTTCCTGCACAGAGCGCACCATCTTTCCAGCCGGCTGAAATCAAACCGATAACCGTCATCTTCCTCCGAAATATCCACAAGCTGAACGGTGGTGCGTTCCGTTCCCACAGCCGTATCCAGCGGCGGCGTGAATACCGGAGTCAGGAGCATATTGATGCCGAGCTCTGCCGCCAGAGCGATCTGATTCTCCAGAGCCTTCCAGTGCTGCTCTCCGAATGCCTCCGCATGATAATAGTCCGCCACACAGTCCGCATGGAACCATTCCGTATGAATCAGGCTCTGTCCGGGAAGGCTCTCTTCCGATACCTTCAGAGTGATGGAAAGCGGCGCCTCCACCCCAAGGGCTTCCTTCTGTTTTTCATCCAGACACCAGCTCTGTCCGTTCCCCTGCGTGCCCTCCGTCTGAGGAGTAAGCCTGATCTCCACCCGGTATTCTCCCGCGGGAACCTGCGCGGTATCCGGGAAATCGATCCACAGCGCCCGGTACTGCCCTGCCCGCAGCGTAATCCAGCCATCCGTACAGGGCTTTAACAGATCCGGAAACAGTCCCGGCGATCTGGTCAGATAGTTGTCATCCGCCCGCTCAAAACATGGAAATGCGGAGGGTACCAGCTCCACCTCCCGCAGCCGGGCCCGGGCGGGAAATCCCGCCACCTCGCAGTGGAACCTCAGAGGGGCCGGATACTCTCCTCCAGGTTTCCTGTAATAGACGAGCTGCAGCGCCGGCGTTTCACCCTTCAGAATGCACAGCTTCATCCCTTCCTTCCATTCCACGGGCCTCTGGTCCGGAAATACCTTTTCCAGACTTCCCGTGAGGAAAAAATCCAGTTCCTTTTCTCTCCCTTTCATCCCTCTTGATTTTCCTCTCTCCTTTTTGCAGATTTTTTACGAGAAATTAGCCTTCATCACTTCTTCCCCGGACGGTTTCCCCACAGGCATATTTCAGATAGAAATACAGTCCCCAGTCCTGATCGTTGGCCCAGGGGTCGTAATAGCCCCCTGGACGGCCGTTCACCGTCATGGGATAGACACAGGCACAGGAAGCGCTTCCGTCCGCAAAAAACATGCTCAGCGTTCCTCTCAGCGCATCCTCTGCCCGGCTGACATAAGCCTCACAATTCGGAATCCCTTCCGCCTCCCGGAAGGCAATTCCCGTCAGCCCACTCCAGTAATGAGGGAAGGCATCCCCGTAACAGGCACGCTTTCCGAACCAGTAGCCGTCCCAATGGCGGATCGCCACCTCATACATGTGATAATCGGGCTGAAGCCCCTGAAACAGCTCAAGCACCGCAAGCTGTTCCCTGGCCGCACGCCCATATTTTTCCTCTCCGGTCAGATGGAAAAGCTCGCACAGATAGATAGCTGCCGGTGAAACGATGCTCTGCTCATACTTCACCTCATGGGCCGGATAGTTCTTTCCCAGCTCCGCAATCCGGTCGCCATGCTTCCGGTAAAGCGCAAGAAGCCGCTCCGCCTCTTCCTCCATTCCGTTTTCCCGTAAAAGCGTGACTGACTCATACATGGGAACGCAGATCGCATAAAAACGGCTGCCGCCATCCCGGTAATAGGCTTCCATCACCCGGTACGCCGCCTGCAGATACCATCGCTCCCCCTTCAGGCGGAACATTTCCAGGAACAGGACGCAGACCCACGGATAGTTGTACAGACGCTTCCATTCCTGATTGCGCTGCACGTCGTTAAATACTTCTCCCGTCTCCTCCTGAAGCAGCTCTCTCCGTACAAACCGCACGTAGGCATCCAGGCTTTCCTCCAGCTTTTCGTCCGGCTTCTCCTGCAGGTATTTCGCCAGCAGCACCCCCATGCCCACCCGCTCTCTTCCGCCGTTGTGGTCATGGAACGTATGGCTGTAGTATTGACAGTTTTCTTCATTATCATAGATCAGATAGGCGCCGTTCAGACAGCTCTTTTCATCCATGCACTGCTGCTTTTGGGCGATGAACCGGCAGCGGCGCTCTGCAAGCTCCCGGATTTTCGGCTGGATCAGGAAAACCGCCCGTGAACGCTTTCCCATCCACTCGATCTCATACCGGAACTCTCCACATTCCTCCGGCCTGTCCTCGACCTCTGCCACTCCATTCTTCCAGGAAAAAGGGACCTCTTTCCCGTTTCTGTATATCACAGGGCACTCCCGACAGGTGTCCGCCGCTCCTTTTCCTTCTTTTCCTCCGGCATACGCCCGAAACCGAACCGTCTCTCCATCGAACAGAAGAAAATGCTCTGCCTCGATCCAGAGGAAACCGGGATAGTTCAGCACTTTTCTCCTGAAATCCTCCCTGTCCTCAAACCAGAACAGCTCCCATTCCACCTGGACACATTCTCCCGGCCTGATATGCAGATTTTCCGGATGAAGAAGGAAGGCGCCCCTGTCATTGCTTTCCTGTGCCAGATTTCGCTGTACGCTGTAGCCCTTCAGACTTCCTTTCGTAAGCACCAGGCCCAGATTGATCCTGCCTCCGCCCATCCGCAGCGCACAGACATAGCTGCTGCTTCCGCCGCACCACAGATGAGTATTACAGCACTGTGTCATACAGACCGACGCATCGGTGTAAAAATCCGGAAACTGCACATAGATTCCCAGCTGCGTTCCCACCGTACAGACGTCAAAAGCCGTTTCGTTCCGGAAAGTATAGCATTCCGCCAGCGTTCCCCTTTCTGTAAAGCGTCGCTCCACCTCCACGGTCAGTTCCGGTTCGCACTGAACCGTTCCCCAGGTCTGCTCTCCCTTCACCCAGTTCATGCCTTCCTCATCCAGGCTGTTCTGAAGCGAAATCAGACGCCCCTGCTCGTCCCACTGTGTAAGAAACAGCGAATTTTCTCCTGTCACTTTGTGATATGTGATCTCTCTCATTGGTTCCTCTCCCTTTCCCTTTCATTTTTTCATTTCATCCTGGTTTTCGGAGGCTTCCCCTGCCTTCGCAGAAGCAGCATCTTCTGCGGCCTCCCCATATCCCAGCAGCGGCAGAATATTCCTTGGATGATCCAGAAATACCATGTCTGCGGTGTCATCCAGATAATGGCTGTGCTTATGGATAATAATCAGATATTTTCCCCCGAAGTATTTGATATAGTTTCCAAAGACATCAGAATTCAGATTCGTACCGAGCAGAAGAAGCACATCCGCTTTTGCAATCTCGTCTACCGCCCTGCTTAAAAGGCCGCTGTCCACCATTTCCCCGAACAGATAAACGCCGGGCCTGATCGGAAATCCACAGCTCTCACAGGCCGGAATCCCCTTTGCGTCCCGCAGATACTCCATCGGATACTTCTGGCCGCATTTGGGACAATAGTTGTGATAGACGCTTCCATGCAGATAAATCACATTCCTGCATCCTGACCGTTTTCCCTGCTCAAAAATATTGCTGGTAATTATGCACTGCAGCTTTCCTGCACGCTCCATCTGTGCCAGCGCTGCCCCCGATTCCGTTGCTTCCGGAATTTTTTTCAGCATTTCTTCCCTGTAAAATTCAAAAAACTGCATGGGCCGCGCCGTATAAAACCCGCTGGTAAAAATCTCTTCTGTGGAATATCCATATTTCTGCTCGATCTCGTATGCACGGTCTCCGGCTTTAATAGCGAAAAAGCCGCCTTCCTCCATCATACCGGAACCACACAGCGCCACCGTATAGGCGCTCCCGTCCAGAATCCTCCGTAATGTCGCAATCCTTTCCTCCATAGACTGCCTCCTTTCCGGTCATGCGGGCCTGCAGTCCGGCTTGTACCCGCGAGAATAAATTCCTTCTGAACCCTGCTGTTTTCTTTTTCCTCAGTATAGCAAAAAGCGCCTTTCATCTCAAGTAATGAAGCATTACTTCATATTGAAAAAAGAGACGCAGGAGCATTGAGCTCCGCGTCTCCTCTTAAATATCTGTACTTTTGTTGATTACTCGATAACGGTAGCAACACGTCCGGATCCAACAGTACGTCCGCCTTCACGGATAGCGAAGGTAAGACCCTGCTCCATAGCGATGGGATG
>CAJFMW010000029.1 GCA_904392525.1 uncultured Eisenbergiella sp. | reverse complement strand
GGCGGAATTGGCAGACGCGCACGGTTCAGGTCCGTGTGGTAGCAATACCATGAGAGTTCAAGTCTCTTTTCCTGCACTGATTTGAAAGAGCTTTCGGAGTGATCCGGAAGCTTCTTTTATTATAAAATCATCAAAAAAGTACCGCCACTATTTCTATACGCCGTATAAAATTAACATTCACAGCCTCGATATGGAGGAAAAATGGAACACGCACAAGAAGTAACCGACAGTTATTTTGTCTCAAGATACCGCACCATCTACACCTGGCAGGAGCTTGGGATTCCGGGCATCCGGATGTTCGGCAAGCACACCATGACTCAGGCCTGCGGCCCCCTGTCTCCCCATTTTCACAGAAATGCCTATGAAATCACTTTTGTGACGGAGGGGGCGATTCATTTCACCACGCAGGAAAAGGATTATGAACTCTCCGGCTCCGATGTTTTCATGACCCGGCCCAACGAGGTGCACAGCACCAACTTCCGCCCTCTTTCCGCCGGCGAAATCATCTGGTTTCAGCTGGATATTTCCAACCCGGAGCAGTTCCTGTTTCTTTCAAGGGACGCTGCCGAAGAGCTCATGGCGGATCTTGCTGCCATGGACAGTCCTGTATTCCGGCCCGGCAGCCGTGTTTTCAAAGACATCCGCCGCGCATTTGAGCTTGCAGGTACATACAGCCAGCGCCATCTGGTCTGCGCCTATCTGACTCTCGCTCTGTATGAGCTGACCGCTGCTTACAGAAGGCAGGCAGAAATCCCCGGCAGGCAGGAAAAAGCCTTTTCTCCTGATATTGAAAAGGCAGTCTCCTATATCCGTTCCAATCTGACCAGAGAGCTTTCTCTGGAGGAGCTGGCAAAGCTGTGCCGCCTTTCCGTTTCCCAGTTCAAGCAGAAGTTCCGCGCACAGGTCGGCATAGCTCCCAGACATTATGTAAATTATCACAAGATACAGCTGGCAAAAAAAATGCTCCTTGACGGCACATCTGTAACAGACACCGCCATGGAGCTCGGCTTCGGAAGCAGCAGCTACTTCACAGTGGTTTTCAGACGCTACAGCGCCTGTACCCCTTCCGAATTTCTGCGCACGGAATCCAATAACCGGCACACAGAGGAGGACGGATGAGAACTTTTTCTCAACCGCCCTTTTTTCCTTTCTTCCTCAGATTTTTCACGGTGAGAAGCTCTGCCCGCTTCTCCTTGTTCAGGCCGCCGCTGGTGTGGGAAAGCTCCGTTTTCAGAAAACTGGCGCGCATGACGGAATCCTCCCCGAACCTGGCGCGGATGGTATCGATAGCCTGATTGCATTTTTCCAGCCGGTCATATTTTTCCCGGTCGAACAGATTGTACTGACGATACTCCTCATGGGAAACCCGGCTGGTTGACACTCCAAGAAGCCGCAGAGGCCGCCCGTCCCAGAGCGAATCCAGAAGCCGGCAGGCCACATCATAAATTTCCTCCGTCACATCCGTCGCGCTGTCCAGCTGCATCTGACGGTTCCGGTTCACAAAATCATTGTCTCTGAGCGTAATGCTCACGCAGCTGATCTTCGCCTTGTCCGCGCGGATGCGCATACCGACCGTCTCACACAGCGAAAGCAGAATCTGTCTGGCATAATGCACATCCGTTACATTCACGGGCGTGGTGATGCTGTTTCCGTAGACCTTGTTCCCCTCCTTCGCCTCCGGCTCATCCTCTTCCTCCCGTCCCCAGGCATAATTCCAGATCACCTCGCCGTGCTTTTTCAGATGGGCCTTTATCATTTCGGGGTCCGCCTTCGCCAGATCTCCGATCGTATGGATGCCAAGCCCGTTCAGCCTGGCCGCCGCCGACTTTCCCACCAGAAAAAGATTCCCCACAGGAAGGGGCCAGAGCTTCTTTTCCAGCTCCTCCGGGAACAGAGTGTTGACGCAGTCCGGCTTCTTCAGATCCCCGGCCATCTTGGCAAGAAGCCGGTTGGTGGAAACTCCGATGTTCACGGTGAAGCCAAGCTCCTGTTTCACCTGCTCCTTCAGCCTGTGCGCGAAAGCTACCGGCTCCCCGTACAAAAGCTCATAGCCGGTAAACTCCGCCCAAGCCTCATCGATGCTGTACTGGATCACTTTGTCAAAATAGCTTTTCAGCAGGTTAATCAGGGAATGGGAGGCCTCCACGTACAGGTGAAAATCCGGCGGAATCACGATCAGGCCCGGACATTTCCTTTTGGCGGAAACGATGGGTTCCCCCGTCACGATCCCGTATTTCTTGGCAGGCGTGCTCTTGGCGAGCACCACCCCGTGTCGGGCCTCCTGATCGCCGCCCACGATGGAAGGAACCTCCCGAAGGTCCTGCTCCTCCCCCAGCACATTCTTCCGATAGGACGCGCTCCAGCTTAAAAAGGCGCTGTTCACATCAATATGAAAAATGACCGGCTTCGGTTCCATAGGCTCCTCCTTTCCCTTATGATCTCTCATATTTTTTCATAAAGGCGAGAACCGCTCTCTGATAACCTTCCGGGTCCTGCAGGCTTGCGGCCGCATGTACCGCGCCCGGAACGATCAGAAGCTCCTTCGGCGCTCTGCAGGCCATATAGTTGTCAAGCGACATCTGGACAGGAACAAAAGTATCCTTTTCTCCATGGATGAACAGCACCGGAATCCGGCAGTTTTTCATGGCATCCAGGGCAGAAGCGTCGCTGTAGCCGAAGCCCGCGCGCCACCTGGTCAGAAGCTCCGTCAGGTTCATGATCGGAAACGCAGGCAGATGATAATCCCGCTTCAGCACAGTTTTCAGAATCTCCTTCGGAGAAGTATAGCCGCAGTCCGCAATGATGGCGCGAACATTGGAAGGAAGGGGCAGTCCCGCCGCCATGAGCACGGTGGCGCAGCCCATGGAAATGCCGGACAGATAGAGGTTGCAGTCCTTTCCGGCCCGACAGACGGCATATTCCGCCCAGTCCCGGCAGTCGTAGCGCTCTTTCACGCCGAAGCATATGTATTTCCCTTCGCTGGGCCCATGGCTTCTCTGGAAGGGCACCAGCAGATCATAGCCCTGCTCATGATAAAAACGGTAAAGTCCCGCGAAGTCCGTCAGCCCTCCCGCACGGTAGCCGTGCATCAGGAGCAGAACATTTTTCGCAGGATGGGCATTTGATCCGCTTCCCGCCCCTGTTGATGCCTTTTCTCCTGCATCAGCAGAGTTCCCTGACGCTTCAGGCTGCTCTTTCTTTGTCCCTTCTGCGGGGAGATAATAGGCACACAGCTTCAGGCCGTCAAAGGAGGTGATGGAAACCAGCTCAGGTTCCTGTCCCAGAAACCAGCTCACGCCCTCCTGCACCGTTTTTTCAAACCGGGCGCGGGGCTTTTTCGCCCGCTTTCTCTCCTCTCTGCGAAGCTGCCGCTCTGTCTTTTCCTTCTTCCGCTCCGGGAAGCGGACTATCGAATAATAATAGAAAAAAGCCGCTTCTCCTGCCAGCAGCAGGAGCGGCACGGCTGCCGCCGCTGCCGTCCTGCGGATTTTCTTTGCATTTCTTCCCATATACAAACCCTCCTTTTTCAGCACGCACCCACACACCCTGCTCCAGCCCCCAAACAAAGCCTTCCGCTATTTCTCCGCCGATTCCGGTCCTTTTTCCGCCCTCGGAATGCGGAACACCGTCAGCGAAAGGGCAGGGAACGCATATGAAAAGCTTTCCGCTTCCAATGCAAAGCTGCTTTCAGCAGGACTTATTGCTTCCGGCTGTTCAAAGCTGTTTTCCTGCTCCGGTTTTCCTGTCATGGTGAAAACCTGTGCGGTAACAGGAACGCTCCATCCGTCCAGCCTGATCTGCGCGTTTTCCTCCCTTTCCTGCAGGTTGACCACCTTCAAAATCACGGAACCGTCCGCCTCGTCCACGGATGCTGCATAATACAGTTGTTCCACCTCCACCGGATTCTCCGTGACGGCAAGGTACTCCTCTCCGTCGATGAACACGGCAATCCGGCAGTCCTTCACCTGGATTTTCAGGTCGTAAACCCGGCCCTTTTCGGCCTGGAACCACCCTTCCGTCAGGTCACAGCCCCGACCATTTACCTGTCTGTGAATGAAAAGATCCAGATTCTGCCAGCCTCCGAAGGTGGCGGCCAGGTAATTGTCATTATCTCTCCAGCCGAACAGGATCTGGAAGCCCTTCCAGCCCTCCAGCTCGCAGGCTTTCAGGGAGATCTCATAGTTTTCCCAGTCCTCACAGCCCTCCAGCAGGGCATTTTCTCCCACCTCTGTCAGGAAGCTGCCGAAAGTGCGTGTCTCACCCGTATCCAGATTGCGGACGGAAACCTCGTCAAAGCGGGATTTCGTTTCATAGCCCTCCAGCCGGATCTTTCCCCTGTATTCAGGTGCCTGACTGCTGGCTGCGCTCAGCCCTTCCGCTGAAACGGAAAGCCTCCGGCTGCCCTGATGATTCATGAACAGCTTCTGCACATAGTAATTGGGTGTACCGAATGCCCTGTGGTTATCGAACCAGATCATATCCGGCTTCCAGTTCACATAGGATACGTTCGCCAACATGGGCGCATAACAGGCCAGGCCGACCGAAGCCGCATTCCGCTCCAGGGCGGTCATGTAAGACGCTTCCACCAGCGCATTGTACCAGGTATTTCCCCAGGAGGCGTATTCTCCCAGGAATACCTTCGGCCCGTCCTTGGGGAAGGAATCATAGCGGTGGTGGTTCGCCAGGAACCATTCCGGCGCCATATAATAATGCTCGTCAATGAGATCGCTTCCGTTTTCCCACGCGCTTTTCCAGCCCCGCTCATATTCCGTTCCGGCGGCGAAGGGGCTTGCGGTGTTGATCAGCTTAATCTCCGGGTATTTTTCCCGTACCGCCCGGTGGATCAGAACATAACGTTCAAAGAAGGCATCGCCAACCTCCTCATTCCCAATCCCCAGATATTCCAGGCCGAAGGGTGCAGGATGGCCCATGGAAGCCCGCAGGCTGCCCCATTCGGTATCCGTTCCCCCGTTGGCAAATTCGATCAGATCCAGTGCATCCTGAATCCAGGGCCCCATCTCATTAAGAGGAACAATTCTCTGGTGGTGGGGATCATATCCACCGGGAAGCACAGGAAGGGGCTTTGCCCCGATATCCTCACAGAACTGAAAATATTCGTAATATCCAAGCCCAAGCGTCTGATTATAGCCCCAGTTGCTCCGCCTCGCAGGACGCTTTTCCGGCTCTCCCAGCGTATTTTTCCAGCGGTACATGGAATTGCGGTCCGACGGATTCAGGGAGCCGTCATGAACCAGACAGCCGCCGGGGAAACGCATGAATTTCGGCTTCATATCGCAAAGGAGCTGCGCGATGTCCCGGCGCAGTCCGTTTTTCCGTCCCAGGAAGGTTTTCTCCGGGAAAAGGGAAACATAATCCAGCGCCAGTCTCCCCTCCTCTGACAGAGTCAGAAGCAGGCGCCCTGCGGTGACGGTGCGCTCCGCCGTCAGACGCAGCTCATACTTCTTCCATTCCGCCCCCCGGACCGCAAAAGCGGCGGAGGCGCAGCAGTGTTTTTCCCCGGCCGGAATGCCTTCTCCCGCGGCATGATCTGCCCCGGCACTTGTTCCCGCATCCTCTACGCTCAAAGAAAGCGTGCATCCCTTCTCATCCAGCGCTCTGGCATAACAGGTGAAACGATAGCTTTCTCCCTCTTCCAGATAAAAGCCGTCCCCAAATCCCAGATTCGCAATCCCGGCCCTGCCATTCCCTTTCGCTTCCATCACCAGGTAGTGAGGGCTGTTTTCATGGTATGGCTGCTCCGTTTCGACCTGAATCCGAACCTGCCCTCCTTCCTCCACCTTTTCCCAGGCATAGAGGGAATGATACTGCGGATTGTCGATCTCGTCGAACTCAAAGGAGCGGTTCTGCACCATCTCCGCATAAAGGCCGCCGTCCGCGGCATGGTTGATATCCTCAAAGAAGATGCCGAACAGGTCTCCCAGCGGCTCCTGAGGATGGGCTGTGTCTATGGTGAGAACGCTGTTTCCGGCTTTTTTTGCGCTGCTGTCTGACTGGTTCATGAAAATTTCTCCTTCTTTTGTTTTTATCAGATGTTTCATTTTTTCATTCGATGCAATGCTGGATTGCATCTCAGTATCCTGTTGAAACATTATATCACAAACACATGTTTGTTTCTACCACTTCAATTTAGATTTAGCAATATAAAGAAAACGGCGGATGTGTTGTACTTTCATATTCTGTATATTTCAAGCTTTTCATGTTCTTCACCTCCATAGATTTCTGAATACAGTCCACAACCCCAATATCCAGTTTCTAAAAAAACCGACACAGTCATCAGACCGTATCGGTTTCCTCTTGTCGCCTTTTTCTTTCTTCTGTCACGATCCTCTGTATGCTTTTTATGGAAAGAAAATACTTCTCCGCCAGTTCCTTCATTCTCATACCGGCCCGGTAATCCCGGTAAATCCTCCGGTTTCGTTCGCTGGTTTCCTTCCGGCATCCGGTCGTCTCTCCCCAGCTTCTCCGTTTTCCCTCTCTGCGGGGGATATAAATATATTCTCCGTCCACATACTGCTGAATCAGCGCCACCACTTCGGGCGGCAGGATCGTTTCCGCTTTTCTGTAGCCCATAAAGCCCTCCTAAATTTTTTACTGTTTTAGGATGAGCAAAGGCTATTGTATTTTTTTCTCTCTGCAATAGCCCCTGCGCTATGCAGAAAAGATATCAGTAGTCATACAACGAAGTCCCCTTTCTTTTCCAAATACATCTCCGTTTTCACTCTCTGGTAACAAGCATAACAGGATTTTCCTTTTCTGTAAAGAACCAATGATGGCAGCCGGATGATATGTCACCCCGTTCCCCCAAGGTCTTCAAGGTAAATGCAAAGACCCGTCTGAGCGGTAACGCTGATCTTGCTCTTCAGCGTCATGCCTTCCGGCAGCCGGATTTTGCCGGTTTCCACCAGCGTTTTCACTTTTCCGCCGGATATGCCCAGTTCTCCGGCCAGAAGTCTGCCGAATCGTATGGGAAGGGCATATTCGTTCCGGATTCGGATGACGATGACGGCTGCCTGGTCCGATATCCGGTGCGGCTCCTGCATAAGTTCCTCTCGCCCGCTTTTTTCAACCTCATATTCCAGGGTCTCCCACAGCGCCTCCACCCTGTTTTGATTCATGAGAAAATTACTGCATGCGGCGCGGAGCGCCTCTTCCTCATCATTTTCCTGATATTTCAGCAGTTTTTCTTCTGAAAGCTTTCCTGATTCCACCCGCTCCAGGATTTCCATGTTCCAGCTCTTTCCACACTGCATGCAGCGGTAAATCAGCCATACATCCAGTCTGTTTCCATTGGCATTGACCCGGAATCTGCCGGTCCTCTCATAGAGGCCTTTCCCGCAGCCGGGGCATTGTTTTCTTACAGCCGGTGGCTTCACCGGCTTTATCATCCATATCTCGCTCTTTTGCATCCGTGCTCCCCTTCTCGTCAGGACATTTCATAGATCCATTTTCTCGAATCGGAAAGCGGAAGCCAGGATGAATCAGCGATATTCTGTTTTCACCGCATAGCTTCCGCTACGCGCAAAAGGGTTCCATTTTCATAATAAATATCCTCCTTCTTCAACGACTTCTCCAGTATAAGAAAAAAACTCCCCGTACGCACCCTCAAATACTGACCAGAAAAATGTTTGCGGCAGATACGGCAGCGCCTGCCGATTCCCAAATAATGGAATCTGTGTTAAACTGGGATGAATCCGAAGCGAGGCGGAAATGCTGTCAGCAGGTGGAACAGGGACAGCCCTGCAGACGCCGGGCATGGAGGTATTTATGGAAAAACAGTTTTCATTCGATGCAGTCATTCAGAAGGTACCGGACCAAAACGGCGCCTATGTGGAAATTCCCTTCGATGTGAAGGAAACCTTTGGCAAAGGCCGCGTTCCGGTTCATGCCACCTTTGACGGAGAGCCCTACGACGGCCAGCTGGTCAAAATGGGAACCCCCTGTCATATCATCGGCATCCGCAGGGATATTCGTGCCAAAATCGGCAAACAGCCGGGAGATACGGTCCATGTCACGCTCGTGGAGCGCACGCCCGCCCCGACAGCCTTCCGCACCGTGGATGAATATCTGGCCGGTTTTGACGGGGAGTCCAGAGAACGGATGGAAAAGCTCCGCAGCCTGATTCTGAGCTGTTCTCCCAAGATCACGGAAAAAATATCCTGGGGAATGCCCACTTATGTGCTTCACGGCAATCTGGTGCATTTTGCAGGTCAAAAGCAGCACATCGGCTTTTACCCCGCCCCGGAAGCCATCGAAGTCTTTGCGGACCGGCTTTCCGGCTATTCCTGTTCCAAAGGTGCCATCCGCTTCCCCTATGACAAACCCATACCTTATGATCTGATCCGGGAGATCGTTGCATTCAGAGTCCATCAGCAGAAAAAAGACCGCTGAGCAGGCGCTTTTCCTTTGATTTTGATAAGGAGAGTTTTGATAAGGAGGGAATTGAAATCGGTCTTCTCCGGGCCATTTCAAATTCCCTCTTTTTCCCATTGACAAATACCCCTCATGGGTATATTATGTTTCCAACAGATATACCCCATCTGGGTATTTAAGAATCTTCTGTTTCAGTAACTTTTAAGTTATATAAATACAGCCGTAAAATCATATGCATCATTTTGCGGCCCGCCAGGAGTGTACAGACAGCCTCCGCCATGGCAGTCGCAGCTCCGGAAGGGAGATTATCATGAGTCAGAATCAAAGCACGGCCGCATGCGGCCACACACCGGCAGACGCGGCTTCCGATAGCGGCCTGACCTGCGGGAAAGCCTCCTGTCACGCCTGTCATCATAAAAAAACGCCCCGTAGCGAGGCGGAGCTGAAAAGCCTGAAAAACCGGCTGAACCGGATCAGCGGACAGCTTGCCGGCATCAGCCGGATGCTGGACGACAACCGCTACTGCGGAGATATTCTCACGCAGGTCGCAGCCGTGGAAAGCGCGCTGCAGTCCTTCGGCTACATTATCCTGAAGGAGCACATGGAAACCTGTGTGGTGGAAGAGGTGCAGAATGGCAACACACAGATTGTGGAAGAAGCCTTTGAGCTGATGCGCAAACTGAAGTAATCAGTTCGCTGGAATAATTCGGCCCGCTGAAATGACCAGTCAGCTGAAGGAATCAGCCCGCTGAAATGACCAGTCAGCTGAAGGAATCAGCCCGCTGGAATAAAGGAGATCATTATGAAAACAGAAAAATATAACGTCACCGGCATGACCTGCGCGGCATGCCAGGCAAACGTCACGCGCTGTGTCAGTAAGCTGCCCGGCGTATCCGAGGTCAATGTAAGCCTTCTCGCAAACAACATGACCGTTTCCTACGATGAAACGGCGGTCACGGAAAGCGACATCGTCCAGGCCGTTACCAAAATCGGCTACGGCGCCTCCCCCGTGGAACAGGCCGATGCACAGGGAACCGCAAAGGGAAAAAGCGGCTTCAGCAAAGAATGGCAGGACCGGCAGGATCGTACCCTGCAGAACCAGAAAGCGATGAAAACCAGACTGGTTTCTTCCATCATCATTCTGATTCCCCTCATGTACATCGCCATGGGACATATGATGGGGCTTCCCGTTCCCGGCATTTTTGTGGGAACGGAAAATACGTTGATTTCGGCGCTCACCCAGCTGCTTCTGACCATTCCGGTGCTTTTCATTAACCGGCACTTTTTCCAGACCGGTTTTAAGGCGCTCATCATGCGGGCCCCGAACATGGACTCCCTGGTGGCCGTCGGTTCTTCCGCTGCCTTTATTTATGGAATTTTCGCTGTGTATCGTTTGGCTGCGGGGTTCGGCCACAATGACATGGAACTGGTACATCACTATGCCCATCAGCTCTATTTTGAATCCGCCGCCATGATTCTGACGCTGGTGACGGTGGGAAAATATCTGGAAGCCCGCTCCAAATCCAAAACCTCCGACGCGCTGGGCAAGCTGGTGGACCTGGCTCCCAAAACCGCCGTCATCGTCCGGGACGGTGAAGAAGTCACCGTTCCCGCTGAACAGGTCATGGCGGGAGACATCGTGGTTATCCGTCCCGGCATGAGCATTCCCGTGGATGGGGTGATCACGGAGGGAAACGGCTATCTGGACCAATCCGCCATCACCGGGGAAAGCATCCCCGTAGAAAAGGGAGAGGGCGATACGGTCATCTCCGCCACCATCAATAAGAATGGCTCCTTCCGCTTCCGTGCCTCCCGCGTAGGCGACGACACCACCCTGGCGCAGATCATCCGTCTGGTGGATGAAGCGGGCAATACCAAAGCGCCCATCGCCCGGCTTGCGGATAAGGTCAGCGGCGTGTTCGTTCCGGCAGTCATCGTCATCGCCATTCTGACCGCCATCGTCTGGCTCATTGCCGGAGCGGGCTTTGAATTCGCCCTTTCCTGCGCCATCTCCGTGCTCGTCATTTCCTGCCCCTGTGCGCTGGGGCTTGCCACACCCGTGGCCATCATGGTAGGCACCGGAAAGGCGGCCGAATACGGCATCCTCATCAAATCCGCCGAGAGCCTGGAAAACCTGCACTCCATTGACACCATTGTGCTGGATAAAACGGGAACCATCACTTCCGGCCATCCTTCCGTAACGGACGTGATTCTGCTGGACAACCGTTTTGATGAAAAGAGCTTTCGAGAAAACATTTCCCCTGAAAAATGTTTTCTTTCTTTGGCCGCAGCCGCGGAGTCCGGCAGCGAACATCCGCTGGCGCAGGCCGTGGTGGAAAAAGCCAGAGAGGAAGGTCTGCAGATTCCGGCGGCAAAGGATTTTTCCGCCGTCTCCGGACGCGGCATCCGCGCTGCGGTGAACGGCCGCATCTGGCATGCAGGAAATCCTGCTTATATGGAAGAGGTTCTTGCAATTTCCCAGATGCCGGAATATTCTAAAATCAAGGCGGAAATGGACCGCCTCGCCGGACAGGGCAAGACCCCTCTGCTGTTCTCCTGTACAGAAAACATGGATGAGGCATCCGGTTCTGCAAACTCCCGAATCGTTGGCATCATCGCCGTAGCGGACACCGTCCGTCCCTCCAGCGCAGCCGCCATCAAAGCCTTCCGGGAAATGGGCATCCATGTGGTCATGCTCACCGGCGACAACAAACTGACGTCCTCCGCCATCCAGAAGCAGCTGGGTATCGAGGAAGCCATCTCCGATGTGCTTCCCACGCAGAAGGAAGAAAAGATCCGCACCCTTCAGGAAAAGGGACATCGGGTGGCCATGGTGGGCGACGGCATCAACGACGCGCCCGCCCTGACCCGCGCCGACATCGGCATCGCCATCGGAGCCGGGACGGACATCGCCATCGACTCCGCCGATGTGGTGCTGATGAAGGATTCCCTCTACGATGTGGTCACAGCGATCCGCTTAAGCCGCAGCGTCATCCGCAACATCCGGATGAACCTGTTCTGGGCCTTCTTCTATAATGTTCTGGGCATCCCGGTGGCCGCAGGCGCTCTCTTCCCGGCCTTCGGCATACGCTTAAGCCCCATGATCGGATCCGCTGCCATGAGTTTAAGCTCCGTCTGCGTGGTAACAAACGCTCTGCGCCTCCGCTTCTTCAAAGCGGATGCAGCCCCTGTGCAGGATATGCCGGACATTCCGGCTTCCCCCATAAATACACAAAACAGCTGCCCCGTGCAGCCCGATCTGAAAGGAGAAAAAGAAATGACAAAAGTGATCTCTGTAGACGGCATGATGTGCGCACATTGCCAGGCGCATGTACAGAAGGCTCTCGCAGCCGTTGACGGCGTATCCGCCGTGGATGTGAGCCTGGAGAATAAGGAAGCGGCCGTAACCCTGTCCAAAGAAGTGGACGATCAGGTGCTCATGGACGCCGTAACCGAAGCGGGGTATACTCCCACCGGATGCCGCACGGCATAACATCTCAACCGGGATCCACAAGGAGTGGAAGCCGAAAAGAGTGACCTCCACAAAACGGGCGGGCCTTCCAAATCGGAATGCCCGCCATTCGTTTCAGCCTCCAAGGCCTCCCGGCCCCATCACATTCTGTGCGCTCTTCATTTTCGCTTCCGCCGCCAGAATTTCCATATCCATGTTCGGAGCGCCGCTTTCTGTCTTTACCTGCTCGCCCTCCTTCAGCGTGCGCATTTTCCTCTTTCCGGAAATCTGCCGCTTATAATCGATATTCCGGATTACGGCAACGGCAATCGGAATCAGAATCACAACAGCAACCACAATGATCAGCCACAACAAATACCCGCTCATGGAAATCCCCCTTTCCAAAACACGTCAGAACTGTATCTGATTTCAGCTTAACATACGGCGCTTCCGGCTGCAATCTTTTCTTCCCGCAATATAAAACGTCACTCTTTCTTTCCCTCCGGTTTCTCATACTCCAGGAGGTCCCCCGGCTGACATTCCAGCACCTCACAGATCGCTTCCAACGTTGAAAAGCGGATCGCCCTGATTTTTCCCGTTTTAATATTGGAGAGATTCACATTGGAAATTCCAACCCTCTCCGCAAGCTCATTTAATGATATTTTCCGGTCCGCCATCATGCGGTCCAGTCTCAGAATAATCGGCATCTTTTCCTCCATTCCAAAGCGCATCGGCCTGGAAGCAGCATTCAATCTCAATCCTCACAACGTTTCATCGCTCTCCTGCTGCAACGCGCAGCCTCTTTTATAAATATCGGCCAAAAGCAGAAGCAGTACCGCGAAAAACACTTCCTTCCACTGAATGGGATTTTCAAAAAACAGCTCTCCAAAGACGGCCACACTGATTACCGACTGATAGATCAGCTTTCCCAGAAGTCCCATCACCAGAAAACAGTATCCAATATACCGGATGCTGTCCACCGCCTTGGGAAGAAAAGGCGTATGCGCCTTTGCGATGCTTCTCAGAATCCGCATCAGGAAACAGACGATCAGCAGATAGGGGAGCGTCCTCGTCAAAATGGCAACTAACACAAAGGTAAATAAAAAAGTGCGTCCATCCGGCAGCTCCTGGTAAAACCTGTCCGGAAATTCCAGATAACTCATCCTCATTACTCCGCCCCACGGAGCCCTCACCTGAAAGGCAGAGCCTGTATCCACCACCTGAATTTCCTCCGGATGAATTCCAAAATAGATGATAACAGCTCCCGCCCACACCAGGCTCAGACATAAGCCAATCAAAAGAACACAGGAAAAAAAGTACACCCAGTTATAATGGGAAACCGTATCGCTGTCCTTTCCCGCAAATAAAACCTTCATTCCAAAATCCCCCTTTCCTTTGCAGCGTTTCTCTTCTTCACTCCCATCATATCATAATTTTCATGTTTTTCAAATATATTTTTATATTTTTCATTATTTTTTTAACGTTATTCATTAAATTTATGATATCTGTCCTCTCCGGCTATCTGCTCCGCCCCTCCGTCCGGTATCTCCCCGGCGGCATTCCCATCCTTTTACAGAATACATTGGAAAAATAATGCTCATCCACAAAATTCAGCCGATATGCCACCTCCTTCACGCTCATTCCCGTATTCAGAAGAAGGCGGCAGGCCGTGTCGATCTTTCTTGCCAGCACATAGTCGTACGGACTCTGCCCATAAGCGCTTCGGAATACGCGGGTGAGCTGGGAGGCGGACAAACTGGCTATCTGTGCCAGATCCGAAACCGCAATTTTCTCATAAATATGCGCGTCGATATATTCCTTTATCTGCAGCGCCACCTCCGACACTGTGCTTTTCTCCCTTCCTCCGGCCTGGGACCGGGCGGAAAGCATATTTGCGGAGAGCTTCAAAAGAATCTCATGAAACAGAAGAACCGTCCGCTCTGCCAGCTCCTGGCTGTTTTTTCCATAGTTCCTGCAGACCCGCAGAAATTCCCAGAACTGCGGGTAAACCGGACAGTCCTCAAATACCACTGCGTCCGCAAGGCCATATCCGGCAACCAGCGCATCAGCCAGACTGCCGGATATGTTCATCCATATTTTTTTCCAGGGCCTGTCCCCATCCGCCCAATAGCTGTGATTCTTCCCGACGGCCAGCAGATAGGCATCCCCAGCCTTCGGCCGGTATTCCTTTCCGTCCATCACAATATGTCCCTCTCCGCTGATTACATACTCCAGACAATGCAGAGGGGAATGTTCTCTTTCAATATGGTACCGGGCGTCCGGCCAGGTAATTCCTGTCATTTCAACAGCAAACCTTTCTTCCCCGGGCATCTGTCCGGGAAGGAAGGTGATAATATCCTCCATCTTGCGCGTATTCCTCACTTATATGCGTATTTTTTTCATTTTATTCCCTTCATTATAGCAGTATACTTCAATCATCACAAGTCTTACATGCCGCCATACAGCGGCGCACGAATCATGGGTTCGTGCTGAAAGGAGAGGTGCACGAACTGCGTTCGTGCCGAAGGACGGTTTGCACCGTTCTTCCATAATTTTAATGCCGCTTATCAGCGGCAAAAGGAGGAGAAATGACAGCAAACGTACCAAGACCGGAACACCCTTTTCCTCAGATGGTAAGGGAAAACTGGATGAACCTGAATGGCACCTGGGATTTTGAATTTGATTTTGGTGTAAGCGGCCTGGAGCGCGGCTATGGAAGCAGGACGGATTTTAAGGATAAAATCACCGTTCCCTTCTGTCCGGAAAGCGTATTAAGCGGCATCGGATACACGGATTTTATTCCTGCCGTCTGGTATCACCGCACTTTTTCTCTGACCGAAGAACAGCTTCGTGGCAGAGTGCTCATTCACTTCGGAGCGGTAGACTATGACTGCCGCGTATTTGTAAACGGCAAAGAGGCCGGACGCCACAAGGGCGGTTACGTTTCCTTTGTTTTTGACATCACCGGACTGGTGCGGGCGGGCGAAAATGATCTGACCGTCTATGCCGAAGACGATACCAGAAGCCCCATGCAGCCCATCGGAAAGCAGAGCGACCGTTATGCCTCCTATGCCTGCTCCTATACCAGAACTACAGGAATCTGGCAGACTGTATGGCTGGAGTTCGTCCCGGTTTCCTATGTTAAATCGGTGCAGTATTATCCCAACATTTCCGAAGGCACCCTCACCATCAAAGCGCAGGTAGAGGGAGAAGGCGTGCTGACCGCGGCGGCCTCTTATGAAGGAAAAGACTGCGGAAGCGCTTCTGCCGCCAGTTCCTGTGGAAATGTATTCCTGACTCTGTCCTTAAAGGAGCTTCATCTGTGGGAGCCTGGAGCGGGAAGGCTGTATGATCTTTCCCTTACCTTCGGAGAAGACCATGTAAACAGCTACTTCGGCATGCGCGAGGTGAAGCTGGACGGCTACCGTTTCCTTATTAATGGAAAGTCCGTTTTCCAGCGCCTTGTTCTGGATCAGGGCTTTTATCCGGACGGTATTTACACTGCTCCCTCTGACGAAGCGCTGCAGAATGATATCCGGCTTTCCATGGCAGCCGGTTTTAACGGCGCACGCCTGCATCAGAAGGTGTTTGAGCCCCGCTTCCTTTATCACTGCGACCGGATGGGATATCTGACCTGGGGAGAAATGGCCAACTGGGGCTTTGATATTTCCTCTTACACAAGCTATGAGGCCTTCATTCCGGAATGGATTCAGGCCATTGAGCGTGACTTCAACCATCCTTCCATCATTGGCTGGTGTCCGTTCAATGAAACCTGGGATTATGCCGGACGTAAACAGATCGACGATCTGCTCGCCCTCACATACCGGATCACCAAGCAGTATGACACCACCCGCCCCTGCATCGATACCAGTGGAAACTTCCATGTGATCACGGATATCTATGATGTACATGATTATGAACAGGATCCTGCCGTTTTTGCCGCTTCCTATGAGCCGTTCAAGAACGGAACCGGTCCCTTCCATGATGCACACAGCTCCAGACAGCACTATACGGAGGGACTGCCCATGTTCGTCAGCGAATACGGCGGAATCAAGTGGGCAATGGACGCTTCTGATGAAAAGGCCTGGGGCTACGGCAACGGTCCGAAGACCGAGGAGGAATTTGTGGCCCGCTACAAAGGACTCACCGAAGCGCTTCTTTCCAATCCGAAGATGTTCGGCTTCTGCTATACCCAGCTGACCGACGTGGAACAGGAACAGAACGGCATCTATACCTATGACAGAAAGGAAAAGGTGGACGTAAAACTTTTCCACGATATCAACGTTCAGAAGGCAGCAATTGAGGATTGACAGATTTCCCAAAGGGTGGTATAGTTCTTTTCACACCAAAATCCCGTGAGGGAGTAGCAAGCGTAGGAATACGTAGCAAGTCAACATCGTGGCCGCGCTAAGCGGTCTGGCTTGTTTTAAACTGCGAGACTCATGTATAACCGAAAGGCTTACGTGAGTCTCTTTTTATATTTTTTTCAGCTCCGGATATGGCCTGACGGTTATATCCGGATTTTTTATATGCGCACTCGTGCAAAATGAAACTATTGCCTGACGGCAATCGCACTCGGCGCGCACTTTTTATATTCATACGCCGTCTTCAGGCGGCAAAGGAGGTACCATGAAATATTATTGCGAAGAAAAAGAACTGGTTCTGAAGGAGCTTTCGGCTTCCGACGACGGACTGCGTCAGGCAGAAGCCGAAAGGCGGCTGGAGCAGGACGGGAAAAACCGTCTTGCCGCCGCGAAGGGGAAATCCCTCTTCCGGAGATTTCTGGAACAGCTTGCGGATCCGATGATCCTCATCCTGCTGGCAGCCGCTGCGGTCAGCGGCGTGCTGGCGGCTGTGGAAAACGACAGCTTTGCAGACGTGATCATCATTCTTGCCGTGGTCGTCATCAATGCTATCCTCGGCGTATATCAGGAAAGCAAAGCGGAAAAGGCAATTGAGGCGCTGCAGGAAATGTCCGCCGCCACCTCCCGTGTCCTGCGGGACGGCCAGATTCAGACCATCCCCAGCGAGGATCTGGTAAAGGGCGATATCATCCTTCTGGAAGCGGGCGATGCCGTTCCCGCCGACGCCCGTATTCTGGAGAGCGCAAGTCTCAAGGTGGAGGAAGCGGCTCTCACGGGAGAATCCGTTCCCGTCACCAAATTCATCGATATGCTGAAGCTTTCAGACGGCCAGAAGGACGTCCCGCTTGGCGACCGGAAAAATATGGTCTACATGGGAAGCACCGTGGTTTACGGCCGTGGACGCGCTGTGGTCACTGCCACCGGAATGCAGACGGAAATGGGAAAAATTGCCGACGCGCTGGAACAGGCGCAGGAGGGCCAGACGCCCCTGCAGAGGAAGCTCAGCCAGCTTTCCCGCATCCTGACCTGGATCGTGCTGGCCATCTGTGTGGTGGTTTTCGCCGTCCAGATCATCCGGGCCGGACGCCTTGATCTCGCCCTCGCACTTGACTCCTTTATGATCGCCGTTTCTCTCGCCGTGGCGGCCATCCCTGAAGGCCTTGCCGCCGTAGTCACCGTGGTTCTCTCCATCGGTGTGACCAACATGTCGAAACGAAACGCCATTATCCGCCGGCTGACCGCAGTGGAAACCCTGGGCTGCGCTCAGATCATCTGTTCCGACAAAACAGGAACCCTGACCCAGAACAAAATGACCGTGGTGGACTTCTTCGGAGAGGATGAAACACGCATTGCATCTGCCATGGCGCTCTGCAGCGATGCGGAGCAGAATGCGGACGGAACTGTGACCGGAGAGCCCACGGAAGCGGCGCTGGTTTCCTGGGCCGCAAAGACCGGCCGCGCAAAACCTGAACTGAAGGCAGAGCTTCCCCGCTGCGGCGAAGCCCCCTTCGATTCCGGCCGGAAAATGATGTCCACCGTACACAGAATGGGCAACGGATATATCCAGTACACCAAGGGTGCGCCGGATGTGGTCATCCAGAAATGCGCCTTCTACCTGAAAAACGGCAGCCCCGTTCCCATGACCGACACTTACAGACAGGAAATTCTTTCCGCCAATAAAAACATGGCCGACAGGGCCCTGCGCGTCCTGGCCTGCGCGGAGCGCCGCTGGAGCGCCCAGCCGGAAAGCTGTGAGCCGGAGTATCTGGAGCAGCAGCTCTGCTTCACCGGCCTGTGCGGCATGATCGATCCCGTCCGCCCTGAGGTAAAAGACGCTATTGTGGAATGCCGTCAGGCGGGCATCCGTCCCATCATGATTACTGGCGATCACATCGACACCGCTGCCGCCATTGCCAGAGAGCTCGGCATCCTCACGGAGGACACCCGTGCCATCACCGGTTCCGAACTTTCGGATATGAGCGATGAAACATTTGAAAAGCAGTTCCGTTCCATCAGCGTCTACGCCCGCGTACAGCCGGAACATAAAACCCGCATCGTAAACGCCTGGAAAAAGGCGGGCTGTGTCACCGCAATGACCGGCGACGGCGTCAACGACGCTCCTTCCATCAAGGCGGCGGATATTGGCGTCGGCATGGGCATCACCGGCACAGACGTCACCAAAAACGTGGCCGACATGGTTCTGGCCGACGATAACTTTGCCACCATCGTTGGCGCCGTGGAGGAGGGCCGCCGGATCTATGACAACATCCGCAAGGCCATCCAGTTCCTGCTCGGCTCCAACATGAGCGAGGTACTCAGCATCTTCTTTGCCACCCTGATGGGCTTTACCATCCTGCAGCCGGTTCATCTCCTCTGGGTCAACCTGGTCACGGACTGCTTCCCGGCCCTGGCGCTCGGGACGGAAAAGGCGGAGCCGGATATCATGCGCAGAAAGCCCAGGAACGCGAAGGCCGGTATCTTTGCAGACGGCATGGGCTTTGACATCGCCTACCAGGGCGTTCTGGTGACGATACTGACCTTGCTTTCTTATTTTATTGGCCACTACATGGAAAGCGGCGTCTGGGAAATCACCAACAGCCCTCACGGCACAACCATGGCCTTCCTGACCCTTTCCATGGCGGAGATCTTCCACAGCCTGAACATGCGCTCCCAGCGGGAAAGCATCTTCCGGCTCGGTTCCCGGAATCGGATGCTTCTCATCGCCGCTGTCGGCTCCTTCCTGGCCACCACTCTGGTCTGCGAGGTTCCCTTCCTCGCCGCTGCGTTTGAGTTCACCAGCGTGGAGCTGAATGAATACCTCATCGCCATTCTCCTGGGCGCGCTTGTGATTCCCATTGTGGAGGCGGTGAAGTTCTTCCAGAGGAAAAGGATGCACAGGAAATGACCTGAAGCTCCAGGTTGCAGGAAAGTACGTTCATATGCTCTGTAGATCGGATAGGGGAATTTCCTTCCCCTATCCGGTTTCGCGATGCGCACAGCGAGCGGCATAAATGCCGCTCGCTGTACTTGTCCGGACCTTCATTTCATATATCGTTTCAATTGCTCATAGAAATTTTCGCGTGTTCCAGCCATGATTACAACAATAATCTCTTCGTCTACACGTTCAATCATGTACGCCAGTTCATAATTTACTTTGTTGTAATAAATATCGTATCCGTAAATACCACTCAAATCTCCGGTCTTTTCCTGTCCAATCGTATAATCCTCGCAGATTTCATCAATTGCCTTCTTATACAGACTTTTCAGTTTCCTGTCTTTCAGCTTTTTAATAAATTTAGCCGCCGGAGGGAGGAAGCGTACCTGCAGCATAGATCAGTCCTCCGTTCCAAATACATCGTCATATGTTGCGTAGTCCCCTTTTCCTTCTGCGGCTTTCTCCGCATCAGTCAACATAGACTCAACCGCCGGTCTGATCTGGGCCTGACGTTCCTTAAACCTGGCAAGCAGGACTTCCCCCGACAGCCCCTCTGAAATCAGTTCCTCAAGTATCTGTTCGGCGAACTCACCACCAGAAACTGTTTTAATCGGACGAATAATCAGTTCATTACCGCGAAGTACACATTCCGCTTCATCCCCGAATCCCAATAATTGATAGAACTTCTGCGGAATCGTAATCTGTCTTTTTGATGAAATGCTCAATACTTTCCTGTCCATTTTCGAGCCGCCTTTTTGAGCCAGAGCAGTTGACATAATCATTGCCTCCTTCATATTATATGGATAAAACGCTTTAATATTCCAAGTTTCTTTGCTTCTTTGTTTCCAAGAATATTATAGCTGAAAAAGGCAGCAGAAGCAACAGGATTTTTTTGATTTACTCTTTTACCGCTCCCACCGATACGCCCTTTACAAAGTATTTCTGAATAAATGGATAAATAAACAGAATCGGCAGAACCGATACGATAATCGCGGCATATTTCAGCTGTTCCATCTGTGCCGTCCTGCTGATGCCGATCTGCGCGCTTGCCCCGTCAATCTGCGCCGCTTCCGCCAGCGCCCGCATAGCTGTACTGCTGGCTTAACAGTCCTGTCCGGTATACATAGGTGGAAATCACATCCGCCGTCTCGTAGGTAGTCGGACTGTAAAGCAGAATAATTTTTTCATATCCCACACTCATGATATTTCCCGGATTCAGAATCAGCAGTGTCAGGATGGTGGGCTTGATGCCCGGCAGCGTAACGTGCCATATCTGTCTGAGCCGTCCGGCCCCGTCGATTCTCGCGGCCTCGTACAGGTCCGGATTGATACCTGTGCTTGCCGCGAGATAAATAATCCTCTTTATTCACGGTTTCCGGTTCCCTTTCCTGCAGGAGCCGGATCATGCCTCTCATCCGGAATAGAAAAGCTCCAGGGAATATAACCGATCTCTTCCATCACATTCCGTCCCTCCGCAAACCGTTCAAAACGGAATTTCGTGATCTCATCATTTCTTTTATTCTGCGGTATTACCTTAAAAAATTTTTGTTTTTTATCCCATAATACTTTTAAAATTTTGCTTTTTAAGTATTTTGCTTTTTAATTATAAAGTTCTCTGATTTCTTCCTTTCCTGCCCATTCCGCGATGGCGGCAATGGCCGCAGCGTTTCCATACATATAACTGTTCAGCGTAGGACGCAGTCCGCTTCCGCTGATGGAAAGCTCCATCGCGTCCCTGTCGTCACAGGACCAGAACAGACCGTATTTTGTCAGATTGAAAGCTTCCACCGATTCGTAAAAGGAAACCAGTCCCGGCAGAAAATCCACGGCCAGCGCTTTTTCCCCGGAAACCAGTGCATACTGATAAACGGCATCTGCCAGCCAGGAAGAATAAGAGGGCTCCTGCCCCTCTCCCCGCAGCCAGAATGTAAGGTACTCCCGAACAAGGCTTCTATCCTGCTTCAGCCACCTCGCCTCCGCAATGTGATGCCCGTTGGCTCCGTTGATGGAATTATACGGCCCCGCCCAGGGCACCCGGGGA
>CAJFMW010000028.1 GCA_904392525.1 uncultured Eisenbergiella sp. | reverse complement strand
AGGGATATTAAAATCAAATGAAATTATGAAGTTGTGAAAACGCCGATTTATCAAGGGTTTTGCCAGGGCACTCAACATTCTACGAAGTAGATTTTGAGTGCGGTGCGTCTGCCAATTCCGCCACATCGGCAATGTCAGATTCTGTCAGAAGAGGCTCTGTCAGAACCGTTTATAATAATAGCATAACTTCGGAAGCAAGACAAGAAGAAATCTTTAAAAATTCTTAATTAGGCATTTATGATACGGTGTGATATAATATCCCCTGTGAGTGTATGACACCGGCCGGGCGGCAGCGTTTCCGGCTGAAAATGTCAGAATTGAGGGGCAAGAATGGAAACAAAGGAAAAACCTGTCATACAGGTGAAGAATCTGTATAAGCTATACCGGGTTGGCGACAGCTATGTAAAGGCGCTAAACGGCGTGAACCTGGAAATCTATAAGGGAGAATTCTGCTCCATTGTCGGAACGTCCGGTTCCGGCAAATCTACCCTGCTAAACATGCTTGCCGGTCTGGAAAAGCCCACCAGGGGCGAAATTATCATCGCCGGTGAACATATGGAAAACAAAACGGAGAATCAGCTCGTCCGGTTTCGGCGGGAGCATATCGGCTTTATTTTTCAGTCGTTCAACCTGCTTGGAACCATGAACGCTGTGGAAAATGTGGCGCTTCCGCTCACCTTCCAGGGCGTGGATAAGGATATCCGGCTGAAGCGGGCTTCCAGGCTTCTGGATCTGGTGGGACTGAAGGACCATAAGAAACACAGACCCACCCAGATGTCCGGCGGACAGCAGCAGAGAGTGGGCATCGCCCGGGCGCTGGTGGTGAATCCGGAGATTATTTTCGCGGATGAGCCCACCGGCAATCTGGATTCCCATACGTCAAAGGATGTGATGGAGCTGATGCAGCGTGTGGTGAAGGAGCAGAAGCAGACGCTGGTGATGGTGACCCATGACAATTATCTTGCCGGATTTGCAGACCGTATTTTTCATATCATAGACGGGCAGATCGTGCAGATCGAGGATAACAGGAAGGAAAAGAAGCCGGAAGCGGCGGAAGAATAAAGAGAATTTAAAAGGCCGCCAAAGGCGACAGGAAGGAAAGAGAAAATGAACAGAAGAAAAATGAGGGGAATTTTCAGAAGCTGTGTGGCAGCTGCCGCTGCGCTGCTGGTGCTGGCGCAGCCCGTGGTAGGAACGCAGACGGTGTATGCCACCAGCGGCAATGAAGTGGAGACGGTGGAGCGCTCCTCTGACCGTGTGATTACGGATGACGACCGGGCGGAGGCGGATGCGCAGCTGAAATATCATGTGGACAGCATTCTGAAGCGGACGAATCCGGACGAGTATACGCTCCAGAAGCTGAACGATACGCTTTACAGCGCTTATTATTACATCGCCAATACGGAGCTGTCGGTCAGCGAGCTGTGGAGCTACGTTTCCGAGATGAAGGGAAAGCTGGACGCTGTGGTGCCGGATGTGTCCGTGACCACGCCGACCACTGAATTCCTGGCGGTGGGAGACAACTGGGAGACCCCTTCGGTCAGCTACGGACAGCAGGTGTCCATCGTGCTTCCCATCATCAACCTGGGAAGCGAGGAACTGACGGATCTGGTGGTGAATCCGGTGGTTTCCAATGATGTGGCCGTCTGGCCCTTTGAACCTTCCTCCACAGGCTATGGACAGTCCTTTGCCGAAATTCCCGGAAATCCCTTCGGTGGAAACTATGAGGCGGGCATGTTCGCGAGAAGAGAGCTGACCTGGCAGTTTACGGTCAGAGAGGACGTGCTGACCGGATATTATCCGCTGCCTTTCGAGGTGTGGTACACGAAGGAGGGCGTCCGCTGCGAAGAGCCGGTGACACTGACGGTCTATGTTTATACGGAAGGGAAGCCCGGCGCGGGACATATCGGTGGAGATACCTCTGCGGTGGAATCCAAGCCCAGAATCATTGTGACCGGTTTTGAAACGAATCCGGGCGAGGTCTATGCAGGCGATACCTTTACCGTGACGATCCATGTGAAAAACACTTCACAGGAGCAGGCCGTTACCAACGTTCTGTTCGATATGGAGGCTGTAGAGAGCGGTACGGAGGCGAACACTACCTATGCGGTGTTCCTTCCCACCTCGGGTTCCAGCTCGGTGTATACGGATTCCATCTCACCGGGAAGTGAATTTGACATCAATATTGAGATGACGGCGAAAACGGATCTGTCCCAGAAGCCCTATGTGCTCACCGTCAAGATGAAATATGACGCGGGAAAGGAGATTGACCTGACCGATGAGGCGAAGGTTTCCATTCCTGTGCTGCAGGAAGCACGGTATGATACGGGAGATATTCAGGTGATGCCCGCGAGCCTGTCCGTAGGGAACCAGTCCAACGTCATGTTCAGCATTTACAACATGGGAAAAACCACTTTCTACAACCTTCAGGTGAAATATGAGGGAGATTCCGTGGAAGGAGGAGATACCTTCCTCGGCACGCTGAAGCCCGGAGAGACGGCCAACGTGGATTCCATGCTGACGGCGACGGCTCCTTCTCCCAATGGAACGGTAAAGGCGCTGATCACCTTTGAAGATGAATCCGGCAATCCGGTGAGCTTTGAACGGGAGTTTGTGCTGGACGTCTATGAGGAGGTTTATGAAGAACCGGTGATCCCGGAGGATATGATGCCGGAAGAAACATCGGGACCGAATGTGGGACTGATTGCGGGAATCGCTGCTGCGGCAGCTGCAGTGATTGTGATCATTGTGATTGTGGTTATCCGAAAGAAGAAGAAAAAGGCGGCGGCTCTGAAACAGGAGGACGATTTCCTGAACGGACTGGGAGACGATAAATAAATTTGATTTTGATATTATTGGTACGGGTATAAATTTATGAAATTTTTGGATTTGCTCAGATTGAGCAGCAGCAGCCTTCTGAAGCGGAAGATCCGTACGATTCTGACTGTTCTGGGGGTGACCATCGGCGTCGCCTCCATCGTCGTAATGGTTTCTCTGGGACTCGGGCTGAATAAGTCCTCCATGGAACAGATGGAATCCTATGGAAGTCTGACTGCGATCACGGTATATGAGCCGGGCAGTTATTATTCCATAAATGCGACGGAGAGCAGCTCGGATTCATCAGAGGAAGAAAAGCGCCTGGATGATGCGCTGGTGGAGACGATCCGGCAGCTTCCGCATGTGGAGATGGTTTCTCCCATTCTGAATGTGAGCGTTCTTGCCCGCTGCGGCATTTATGAAAGCAACGTTTACGTGCAGGGAATGAGCGCGGAAGCGTTTGAAGCCATGAAGATTCCTGTGGGGGAGGGGCGGTATCCGGACGGAAAGGATGGAACGCTGGAATTTTTCTACGGGAATATGGCGCTTCAGAGCTTTTATGTGTCCAGCACAGGCTCCTATCCTTATTATGAAAAAGGAGAGCTTCCGGATATTGATCTGATGGAGGATCCGATTTTCTACATTTTTGATCTGGACGCCTATTATCAGAGCCGGTCCGGAAGTTCCGGCAACGGCGGAACAACGACGGTTGCTCCGCCCAAAAGGTATATGTTCGATACCAGCGGTATTGTGGCGGGAGGAGATGAGGAATGGAACAGCTTCAGCTATAGTGTGTATTGTGAGATTGAGTCTCTGAAAACGGAACTGAAGCGTATTTTCAAGAACAAGGCGATTCCCGGACAGCCTACGACGCAGAGCGGGAAGCCGTATAAAGAGATTTTCTACAACCAGATTTATGTGGACGTGGACAGCATAGAGAACGTGGCGGAGGTGCAGAATGCGATCAATTCCATGGGATATCAGGCATCCAGCAATGCGGAGTGGGTGGAATCCACACAGACCCAGTACCGCTACATTCAGCTGGTGCTGGGAGGAATCGGCGCGGTTTCCCTGCTGGTGGCCGCCATCGGCATCACCAATACCATGATGATGTCCATCTATGAACGGACGAAGGAAATCGGCATCATGAAGGTGCTGGGCTGCGACCTGCGCAACATTCAGATGATGTTCCTCCTGGAAGCGGGCTATATCGGCCTGATCGGCGGAGTGGTTGGCCTTGCATTCAGCTACGGTATTTCTGTGGTGATTAACCGGGTGGTGCAGAGCATGGGAAACATGATGACGCTTTCCTATATTCCGCCCTGGCTGGCCCTGGTTTCCCTGGTATTTGCCATACTGGTCGGTATGGTGGCAGGCTTCTTCCCTTCCCTGAGGGCGATGCGCTTAAGCCCGCTGGCGGCGATTCGGAGTGAGTGAGAAAGAACGCCGGAGAACTTGAAAAGCTCCCTGAGACACTGCGAATGCAGGCTATCTCAGGGAGCTTCTTCTTTCTAAACTTATGCGCCGACGGAGGAAAGAACCGCCTGCGTTGCGTACTGGCCGAGTACGCCTGCACCGATCCAGGTGGGATGGATGCCGTCCACAGTGAACAGGCTCAGGTTGGTATAGTTAATACCGCAGTTGTAAAAATCGATGACGGAAGCGCCGTACGCCGCGGCGATGGCCTTGATCTGTGTGTTGAAATCCGCTACCGTATCGCCGTTCAGGTTCACGGCAGGAGCACCGGTATTTCCCTCCATATCACAGCGCTCCAGCAGAGTGCAGCAATAGATGGAGGCTGTAGGATAGAGCGCCTTTATTTTCTGCAGCATCAGCTCATACGCGTCGGTAAAGACCATAACCTCGCCCTCCGTCTGAACGCCGGGAGCGGTGAAACTTCCGAGAGTACGGCTTCTTGCAAAGTCGTTGATGCCCATATAAATGATGATCACGTCAGGGCTGCTTCCGTCCGTTCCGCGCAGATCCACGAGACGGCGGATACTGCAGCCGGGAGCAGAACCGTCCAGCGCGAGGGAGTTGCCAGTCACATCCGTATTGGCGGAGGAGGCGTTACGGCAAAGCACCATGCCGGTGTTCGTAAGAAGCTGTCCCCACCAGGTCTGCCCGGCGTTCGGAATATCACCATGTTCCGGATAGTAAACGTTGTAATCAGCAGGCATGGTTCCGGTGAAGGTGGAGATGCTGTCTCCGAGTATGGAAACCTTCTTTCCCTGCAGGGAAACCGTGGCAGAAGGGACGGCTGTGGCAGAAGCATCAGCAGCCGGTACGGCAGCCGCAGCCGGAACCGCTTCCACGGGCTGCACGGTCGGAGCGTTTTCTACGGCCTGCACAGCCGGAACTGCTTCTACAGCCTGTACGGCCGGAGCGGCTTCTGCGGCGTGTGAGGTGAGAGGTGCGGCGCCAAAGGCCAGGGTCATGGCCAGAGCCGCAGACAGAAGAGTGGGCTTCAGAAACTTTTTCATATGTAAAAACTCCTTTTGTATGATATCTGTTGTTCACACGGTATCATATCAAAAAGGAGTTTGTCAAGACAGAGGTGGGCCCTTCTGATTCTGTTTTGGCGGCGCATCAGTACAGAAGCGCGTTGGTAACATATTCCGCGATCAGCTTTGCGCCTTCCGCGTTTGGATGTACTCCGTCGATGGTATACTGATCCAGCGTTTCATAGGTGATGCCGCAGTTATGGACATCGATGACCGGATAACTGTAGGCGGAAGCGATGGTCGCGATCTCCGCGTTGAAATCGCCAATGGTATTGCCGTTTTTGTTGGTGGCGGGATAGGACTGGGGATATTCATCCACGTCTCCGGCATTGGTTTCCAGAAGCGTGCAGAAATAGATCTCCGCGTTGGGATACAGCGCGTTAAGCTTCTGGATCATGAGCTCATAGGCATCACAGAAGTTGTTGACGACGCCCTCATCCTGCTGCGACGGCTCTGTAAAAGTGCCGAGTTCCACACTTCTTAAGAAGTCATTTGTCCCCATGAAAACGATAAGGATATCCGGGGCAGGACCATCATCTCCCGGAGTCAGGTCGATCATTCGTTTCGTGCTGCAGCCCGGAGCGCTGCCGGTGGTATCCAGGGAATCTCCGGTAATTGTGGTATTGGAGGAAGAAGCGTTGGCGTTCAGTTCCATCCCCGTCGCGTTCATCACCTGCCACCACCAGGTCTTTTCCACGGTGCTGATATCTCCGTATCCGGGATAAAAAATGTTATAATCCGTAGGAATATAGCCGTCAAAGGTGGAGATACTGTCCCCGAGGATGGAAAGCTTCAGGCCGGAAAGATCCCGGGGCGTCTGATTCTGGGCGGACTGAGAGGAGGAAGAATCTCCGCCGCCATTTTCCGATACGGACTGTTCCGTCTGACCGGTTTCCGGATCCGACTGTGTTTCCCCGCCGTCAGAGGAAAAAGAGCAGCCGGACAGGAGAAGGGAAATGGCGAGGATACAGGCCGTAAGAGGTACAAATGATTTTGTTCTCATAAAAACTCCTGTTCATCTGATTGTTATAGTTTATGACAGATATTATAACATAATTCACAGGATTGTGAAATCCGCTTTAAAAGCGCACAGACGGCTGAAAAAATGCGGGATGCAAAGCAGAAGAAAAAATATGTATAAAATGCATAAATGTAAAAGAAATATACTGTTGTGGAAGAACAAAACGCCTAATCTGCTTGACATTTATTGGCAGGTTTGATATGCTGAATCATAAATAAAAGAAAAGCGGATCACAGAGAATATGGATAAAACAAAAAGATTGGGTTGTTACTGTCAGGCAGGCAAAACCAGATTTCATGGATGAATCGGAACAAAAATTCCGGCTGTTGCCGGAAAGGGTGGGTTGTTCATGGAGTTTGGTTTTTTCTGACTCTGCCGGACAGGCTGAAAAGAAGGGGAGGTTATCAGATGGGATTATTTGATTTTATGAAGAAAAAGGGAATTGAGCTGACTGCTCCGGCAGAGGGGGAATGTGTTCCGCTGTCTCAGGTGAATGATCCTACATTCAGTGAGGAAATCCTGGGAAAGGGAGTTGCCGTCATTCCGGAAAACGGAACGATCTGCGCACCCGCTGACGGCGAGGTGAGCACGGTATTTCCGACAGGACATGCGGTGGCCCTGACCACGCCGGATGGTGTGGAGATACTGATCCATATCGGTCTGGATACGGTTAAGCTGGAAGGAAAGCATTTTTCCATTAAGGCTCAGACGGGACAGAAGGTGAAACGGGGAGATGTGCTGATCGAAGCGGATATCGACGCGATCAGGAAGGATGGATATGACTGCATCACCCCGATGATCATCTGCAATACGTCTGATTTTTCCAGTGTAACGGCCAGAACCGGAATTCATGTAAAGCCGGGCGATGTTTGTCTGGAAATAGCAAAATGAAGCCAGAGGAGAAAAAATGATGTTGAAATGTTCCGGAAAGAGCGTATTAAAAGGGATTGCGGTAGGAAAGATATATCTGTACCGTAAAAAGGAATTTGTGCTGACTCAGGATAAGATAGAGGATGCCGAGGCTGAGGTCCTGAGATTTGAAGAAGCGAGACAGAAGGCCTGTGAACAGCTCGAAGCCCTTTATGAGAAGGCGGTGAAGGAGGCGGGTGAAGAACAGGCGATGATCTTCGACGTGCACCGGATGATGCTGGATGATGGAGATTATCTGGATGCGATTAAGAGCGAAATCCGGGATACGATGGTGAATGCCGTATATGCGGTGAGCGTGACGGGAGACCGTTTTGCGGAGATGTTCGCTTCCATGGATGATGATTATATGAAAGCGAGAAGCGCTGATGTGCTGGATATTTCCAGACGTGTGGCAAGGATTCTTGCCGGCGTGGGAGAGGAAGGCATCGCCTCTGATGAACCCGTGATCCTGCTGGCGGAGGATCTCTCTCCGAGCGAGACGGTTCAGATGGACAAAAGCAAAATCCTGGCTTTTGTGACGAAGGGCGGCTCCACCAATTCACATACGGCGATCCTGGCCCGTTCGATGAACATTCCCGCACTGGTCCAGGCGGACGTTGAAGTGAAGGATGAATATGACGGAGCGCTTGCCGTTGTGGACGGCTTCGAGGGAGTCTTTTATATCGACCCGGAAGCCGCGGTTCTGGCAGAACTGCTGCGCAGAAAGGAAGAGGCCGATAAGGCGCAGGCGGAGCTGGAGCAGCTCAAGGGCCTTGACAATGTGACCACTGACGGAAGAAGGATTAACATCTACGCAAACATCGGAAGCGTGGAGGACGTGGATAAGGTGCTGCAGTCGGATGCCGGCGGAATCGGCCTGTTCCGGAGTGAGTTCATCTATCTCGGCAGAGAAGATTATCCTACCGAAGAGGAGCAGTTCGAGATTTATAAGGAAGTTCTTTCCAGAATGGAAGGGAAGAAGGTTATCATAAGAACGCTGGACATCGGCGCGGATAAGCAGGTGGACTACTTCGAACTGCCGAAGGAGGAAAATCCTGCCATGGGATACCGGGCGATCCGCATCTGTCTGACCAGGCAGGAAGTATTCAAGACGCAGCTGCGTGCAATTTACCGTGCCTCTGCGTACGGTACGGCGGCGATCATGTTCCCCATGATCATTTCTACGAAGGAGATCCGGGAGATTAAGGGAATTGTGGAAGGGGTTAAGAGAGAGCTGACCGCGGAAGGAAAGCCGTTTGGAAATGTGGAGCTTGGAATTATGGTGGAAACGCCCGCAGCAGCCGTGATCAGCGATGAGCTGGCGAAGGAAGTGGAGTTCTTCAGCCTGGGAACCAATGACCTCACCCAGTATACCCTCGCGATCGACAGGCAGAACCAGAAGCTGGACGGATTCTATGACGCACACCATGAAGCGGTGCTCCGACTGATCCGCATGACGGTGGAAAACGCCCATGCGGCCGGAATCTGGTGCGGTATCTGCGGCGAGCTTGGCGCGGATACGACGCTCACAAAGACCTTCATTGATATGGGAGTGGATGAGCTTTCCGTATCTCCGTCCTATGTGCTCAGCGTGAGAAAGGCGGTAAGGGAAATCTGACCGTCGGCAAAGCAGGTTTATTTCAGCCTCCCGGCTGTAAATAAAATAAATTGATAAAGTAAAGGAGTATTAAAAAGATGAAAGAATTCGAGTATACGATTACAGATGAACTGGGTATTCACGCAAGACCTGCGGGACTTCTGGTGAAGAAGGCCGGAGAATTCGCAAGCACGGTGAGTGTGGATAACGGAAGCAAGAAGGGAGACGCGAAGAAAATCATGTCCCTGATGATGATGGGAGTGAAGAAGGGACATACGGTGAAGTTCACCATCGAAGGTCCGGATGAGGATGCCGCGGCAGAAGCGCTTGAGGCGTTCATGAAGGAAAATTTATAAAAAGTATTCGAAGGGGGTAAAACCTCTGGTGAATAAAACATTCCCGGAGCCAGGGCGGGAAAAGATAAATAAGGGGGAATTAAAACATGAAGTATTTACAGAAGCTTGGTAAGGCACTGATGCTTCCGGTGGCCTGTCTGCCGATCTGCGGTATCCTGATGGGAATCGGATATCTTCTGTGCCCTGCAACCATGCAGGGTGGTGAAGTAACAGGTATCCTGCAGCAAATCGGATTTTTCCTGGTGAAAGCAGGAGGAGCTCTGATTGACAATATGGCGATTCTGTTTGTTATCGGCGTTGGCGTCGGGCTGGCGGAAGATAACGACGGAACTGCCGGCCTTGCGTCTCTGGCGGCATGGCTGATGATCACGAACCTGCTTTCTACAGGCGTGGTTACCACCATTGTTCCGTCGCTTGCGGAGAACGCGGATGCGACGCTTGCTTTCGACAAGATCGCCAATCCGTTTATCGGTATCCTCTCCGGCATTATCGGAGCTGTCTGCTATAACAAGTTCAAGGGAACGAAGCTGCCCGACTGGCTGTCGTTCTTCAGCGGAAAACGCTGTGTTGCCATCGTGGCAGGCGTGGTTTCCATCGTGGTAGCTGCCATCCTGCTGTTTGTATGGCCGATTCTGTTCGGCGCACTGATTTCCGTAGGTGAAGCGATCGTGGGTCTCGGCGCTGTGGGAGCCGGTATTTATGCGTTCCTGAATCGTCTGCTGATTCCTACCGGCCTGCACCATGCGTTGAACAACGTATTCTGGTTCGATACGATCGGACTCGGTGATCTGTCTCATTTCTGGGCCGGAGAAACCTCTGCGGATGTGACCTGGAGTCTCGGCATGTATATGTCCGGATTCTTCCCCTGCATGATGTTCGGTGTTCCCGGAGCGGCGGTGGCCATGATTCAGACGGCGAAGAGCAATAAGAAGAAGGTTGCCATCGGACTTGTCGCTTCCGCAGCTGTATGTTCGTTTGTCTGCGGTGTAACAGAGCCTTTTGAGTTCGGGTTCATGTTCCTTGCGCCGGGACTGTATGTGATTTACGCTCTGCTGTACGGCATTTTCACCGTAATCACCACGCTGGTTGGATTCCGCGCAGGATTCAGCTTCTCCGCCGGAGCTACGGATCTTCTGTTCTCCGCATCCCTGCCCGCGGCACAGAATACCTGGATGATCCTTCCTCTGGGAGCTGCAGCATTCCTCGTGTTCTATGTGGTATTCCGTTTCGCAATTGTGAAATTTGACCTGAAGACACCCGGCCGTGAAGACGACGATCTGGAGGCTGAGAAGTCTGTGGTTCTTGCGAACAATGACTACACCGCTGTGGCAAAGACTGTTCTGGAAGGACTTGGCGGAAAGGGTAATGTAACGTCTCTGGACAACTGCATTACCAGACTGCGTCTTGAAATCAAGGATTACACATTGGTGGATGAGAAGAAGATTAAATCCGCCGGTATTTCTGGCGTTATTCGTCCGAGCAAGACATCGGTTCAGGTCATTGTAGGAACCAAGGTACAGTTCGTCGCAGACGAAATGAAGAAGCTGCTGAAGTAGGCGGCTGATGAAGAAAAGAAAAATTCCCTGGCATAATCGGAAGCCCCCTTTGGGGCTTCCGAATTTTTCCCAAGATTCTATTCGGCGGATTCTGCCACAAAAGCGGCTTTTTGTACATGGCGGAGTAACACCGGATAGGATATAATGAACACACAGAAGAATAAAGAAGGTTTCCGCAGTGCGCCGTGTGCTGGAGACCGCTAAAAATGGATGGCGCAGGAAGGGTGTTGAAATGAGGATTATTAAGGCAAGGGATTATAATGACATGAGCAGGAAGGCGGCAAACATCATATCCGCACAGATCATCATGAAGCCGGACTGTGTGCTTGGGCTTGCGACGGGCTCTACGCCGATCGGGACCTACAAACAGCTGGTGGAATGGTACGAGAAGGGGGATCTGGATTTTTCAGAGGTTACCTCTGTGAATCTGGACGAGTACAAGGGCCTGAACAGGGACAACGACCAGAGCTACTATTATTTTATGAACGACAATCTGTTTTCCCATGTGAATATCTGTAAGGAAAGAACCCATCTGCCCAACGGCATGGAGCCGGACAGCGAAAAGGCCTGTGCGGACTACAACGCCGTAATCGCGTCTGTGGGAGGTATCGACCTGCAGCTTCTGGGACTGGGACACAACGGACATATCGGCTTCAACGAGCCGGCTGACAGCTTCGAGCTGGAGACCCACTGCGTGGATCTGACGGAGTCCACAATCGAGGCGAATAAGCGTTTCTTCGCTTCCTACGACGATGTGCCGAAGCAGGCGTACACCATGGGAATCAAGACCATCATGCAGGCGAAAAAGGTGCTTGTGGTGGTGAGCGGCAAGGATAAGGCTCATATTGTGAAGGAGGCGTTCTTCGGCCCTGTAACGCCCCGTGTGCCCGCGTCCATCCTGCAGCTTCACAGTGATGCCATTGTGATCGCGGACGAAGACGCTCTTTCCGAAATCTGAGACGGAAGAAAAGCGGCACGAACAGGAGGGATGCGCGATGGTAATACAGAGTAAGAGAGTCTGGACGGCAGGGCAGTTTATCGCAGCGCAGGTGGTTGTGGACAACGGGAAGATTACGGATGTCCTCCCCTTCGGCACGCTGCCCGTGGACAGGGATTACGGAAATAAAAGAATCCTGCCCGGGTTTATCGATGTACACACTCACGGCGCCTATGGCTTTGATACCAATGATGCCCAGCCGGAAGGGCTGAGAAACTGGATGAAAAGAATTCCGGAGGAGGGCGTAACGTCCATCCTTCCCACCACGGTGACCCAGATGCCTGATGTGCTGACCGCAGCGCTTCAGAACGTGGCAGCGGTGGTCAGAGAGGGCTATGAGGGCGCGGAGATTCTGGGTGTCCATTTTGAAGGACCCTATCTGGACATGGAATATAAGGGTGCTCAGCCGCCCGAGGCCATTGCAAAGGCGAGTGTGGAGCAGTTTCAGAAATATCAGGAGGCCGCGGAAGGCCTGATCCGTTATATCACCCTTGCGCCGGAGCGTGACGAGGGCTTTGCCCTGACGAAATACTGCAGCCGGACGGGAGTTGTGGTCAGCATGGGACATTCTTCGGCCAGCTATGAGCAGGCGATCATGGGAATTGCCAACGGGGCGACGAGCATGACCCATGTGTATAACGGCATGACGGCCTACCATCACAGAAAGCCGGGCCTGGTGGGAACCGCGTTCCGCGTGCGGGACATTTACGGGGAAATCATCTGTGACGGCTGTCATTCCCATCTGGCAGCCCTGAACAATTATTTTCAGGCGAAGGGCAGGGACAGAGCCATCATGGTCACGGATTCCCTCCGCGCCAAATACTGCCCGCCGGGAGGAGGATATCAGCTCGGAGGCCATGATATTGTGATCGGTGAGGACGGACTTGCCCGTCTTGCAGGAACGGATACGATTGCCGGAAGCACGCTTCACATGAATAAGGGACTTCAGATCCTGGTGGAGGAAGCCATGATTCCCTTTGATGCAGCGGTGAATTCCTGCACGCTCAACCCGGCCAGATGCCTGGGCGTGGATGACAGAAAGGGAAGGATTGTGGCAGGCTGCGATGCGGATATGGTGGTGCTGGAGGATGATTATGAGGTATTCCAGACCTACTGCCGCGGAAAGGCCATGCTGCCGACTGAGGCCTGAAACCGGTCGAAAAGGAACTGAACAGTGATTTTTTCGGGAGCCGTTTCCTGTTTGACGACGAGAAGCGGCTCTCTCTTTTTCTTCTTTTAAAAATCGGGATTTTGGTGTATAGTAATAAAGAAAATGCCCTGACGGGTTTACACGGGTGGCAGTGCGCCGGACGTGGCGCATGACGGTTTTGGAAGAAAGGAGACATCCGGATGGACTGTAAAGCGGCGGAAAAGCTGATTCCGGATTTCATCCGGGGCAGGATGGAGACCAGGACGGCGAAGCATTTTCTTGCCCATGTGAAAAAATGCGCCTCCTGCAAAGAGGAGCTGAGCATTCAGTTTCTGGTAACGGTGGGGCTGGAGCGGCTGGAGGACGGCGAGGCGTTCAACCTGAATAAGGAGCTTTCTTCGCGGATTGCCGTTGCAGAAAAGCATGTGAAGATCCGGGAACGGCTCCAGTGGGGACTGTATTATTTTGAAGCCATTGCGGTTCTTGCTGTAATTCTGGTGATGACGACGCTGGTTTTCTGACCGGCTATGATTTTACGGCCGCTTCTGCGGCAGGAGGAAACGATGAGCGAAAAGCTTGTATTGATTGACGGGCACAGCGTATTGAACCGGGCGTTCTATGGTGTGCCTGATCTGAGTAACGCCGAGGGACTTCATACCAATGCGGTCTACGGTTTTTTGAATATCATGTTTAAAATACTGGAGGAAGAGATGCCGGGTTATCTGGCAGTGGCCTTCGATGTGCATGCGCCCACCTTCCGACACGAACTGTACGCGGAATATAAGGGAACGAGAAAACCCATGCCGGAGGAGCTGAGGCAGCAGGTTCCGGTGATGAAGGAGGTGCTCGCCGCCATGGGGATCTGTACCGTGGAGCAGGCGGGGCTTGAGGCGGATGATATCCTGGGAACCCTGGCAAAACGGGGAGAGAAGGATGGCATGGAGGTAGCCCTTGTTTCCGGTGACCGGGATCTGCTCCAGATTGCCGGGGAACACATCAAGATCCGGATTCCGAAGACAAAGGGAGGAAGAACGGAAATCGAGGATTACTATGCGAAGGACGTTCTTGCGGCCTGGCAGGTGACCCCGGAGCAGTTCGTGGATCTAAAGGCCCTCATGGGGGATTCCTCGGACAATATTCCCGGTGTGCCGAAGGTCGGCCCGAAAACGGCGCAGGAGCTGATGACGCGCTTTGGTTCTCTGGACAATATCTATGCGCATCTGGACGAGGTGACGAAAAAGAGCATCAAAGAATCCCTTTCCGCCAACCGGGATCTGGCGGAGCTCTCCCGGACGCTGGCGCGGATCAACACGCAGGCGGAGCTCTCCGTGACATGGGACGACATGAAGCTGGGAGAGATGTTCACGCCGGAAGCCTATACGCTGTTCCAGAAGCTGGAGTTTAAGAACATGCTGGGCAGATTTCAGGAACAGCCGGCTTCCGATGAGGGCAGAAAGGAGAACTATCGGATTTCCGGAGCGCGGGCGGAGGCGGAAGCGGCCTTTGGACGGGCGAGACAGGAAAGACGGGCAGCCTTTCTGGTGCTGGAGGATGGAAATGAGGCGGCAGGAACCGCTTCCAACCGGTATGACGGAAGCGGCTTTACGGCGCTGGCGTTTGCAGCCGGGGATGAGGAGATCCGGATTTTTACCCGGTCTGAGGAGATTACGGCAGATTATGTGAGAAGCAGTCTGTCCGCGCTGGCTGAGGAGGGCGTGCGCCTTGCCACCTTCCAGATCAAGTTTCAGTACGGTTATCTTCAGGGGATGGAGACGGATGGTCTGTTCGATGTGCTGATCGCGGCCTACCTGCTGAACCCGCTAAAAAATGACTACAGCATTGCGGATATCGCCCACGAACATCTGGACCTGACCATGAAGGAAAGGAGCCTGCTTCTGGGGAAAAGCAGCTGGCAGGAGGCGCTTATCGAAAAGCCGGAGGAATTTCTGGAATATGCGGGCGACGCGGTGTATGCCATCTGGAAATCCTGGCCCGTGCTTGAGGAGAAGCTGAAGCAGGCCGATATGGAGAAGCTGTTTGCGGAAATTGAAATGCCACTCACCCGGGTGCTTCACGATATGGAAATGGAAGGGATCCGGGCGAATCCGCAGGCTTTGAAAGACTATGGGGATGCGTTGGTGGAGCGGATCGGAGAGCTGGAAAAGAGCATTCACGAAAAGGCGGGGGAGGCGTTCAACATCAATTCTCCCAAGCAGCTGGGCGAGATTCTGTTCGGGAAAATGAAGCTTCCGGGCGGAAAGAAGACCAAGACCGGCTATTCCACCGCTGCGGACGTGCTGGAAAAGCTGTCGGAAGAGCATCCGATCGCTTCGGAGATTCTGGAATACAGAGGGCTTGCCAAACTGAAATCCACCTATGCGGACGGGCTTCTTCCCTGCATCGGGCCGGACGGCAGAATTCACACCACCCTGAACCAGACGATCACGGCAACGGGCCGGATCAGCTCCACGGAGCCGAATCTGCAGAATATTCCCATGCGCATGGAGCTGGGCAGGCTGATCCGCAGAGCTTTTATCCCGAAGGAAGGGTATCTGTTCACGGATGCGGACTATTCCCAGATCGAGCTGCGGGTGCTGGCCCATATGTCCGGGGATGAGCAGCTGATCGAGGCGTACCGGATGGATGCGGACATCCATCGCATCACGGCGTCCAAGGTATTCCATACCCCCTTTGAGGAGGTGACGGACCTGCAGAGACGCAATGCGAAGGCGGTGAATTTCGGTATCGTGTACGGGATCAGCTCCTTCGGACTGAGCCAGGATCTGAGCATTTCCCGGAAAGAGGCTTCGGAATACATTGAGGAATATTTCAAGACCTATCCGGGCGTGAAGGCGTTTCTGGACAGAGAGGTGACTTCTGCAAAGGAAAAAGGATATTCTGTTACCCTGTTTGAACGTCGCAGGCCTGTGCCGGAATTAAAGAGCAGCAATTTCATGCAGCGCTCCTTCGGAGAGAGGGTGGCGATGAACGCGCCGATCCAGGGAACGGCGGCGGACATCATCAAAATCGCCATGATCCGTGTCTGGAGGCGGCTCGCTAAGGAGAATCTGAAATCCAGGCTGATTCTGCAGATCCATGATGAGCTTCTGATTGAAACCGCTCCGGGAGAGGAGAAAGAGGTGGCCAGGCTCCTGACAGAGGAAATGAAGGCTGCGGCTTCCCTTTCCGTGACGCTGGAGACGGATCTGCATACGGGTACGGACTGGTATGAGGCGAAATAGAATGAAACTGATTGGAATTACAGGGGGCGTAGGCGCCGGAAAGACGATGGTTCTGGGCCTTCTGAAAGAACTCTGCCGCTGCCGCGTCCTTCTCGCCGACGAGGTGGGAAACGAGGTGAAGCTTCCGGGACAGCCCTGCTATGAGCGTCTGGTTCAGCTTTTGGGGCGGCAGGTGCTTGCCGAAGACGGCACCATTGACAAAAAGAAAATGGCGGGTCTGATTTTTTCGGACCCCGCCCTTCTCGACCGGGTGAACGGTATCATTCATCCGGAGGTGAAGCGGTATATTCTGACACAGGTGGATGAGGAGCGAAGGAAAGGGGAAGCGGATTACTTTTTCCTGGAGGCGGCGCTTCTCATCGAATGCGGTTATGAGGCGATACTGGATGAGCTGTGGTACATTCATGCCGATGCGCCTGTGCGCGCGGCCCGCCTGAAGGAGAGCCGGGGCTATTCCGAGGAGAAAATCCGACAGATTTTTGAAAGCCAGTTAAGCGAAGCGGAGTTTCGGGCGCACTGCAGCGTTGTCATTGAGAACAACGGCGATCTGCAGGAGACCAGAAGACAGCTGGAAACGGCGCTTTGTCGGGATACGGCGGGGCTTTAGACAGACATAAGGAGAAAAACGACTATGAGACTATGCAGCATTGCCAGCGGAAGCAGCGGAAACTGCATTTATGTGGGAACGGACACCACCCATGTGCTGGTGGATGTGGGAATCAGCAGAAAACGGACGGAGGAAGGGCTTCACAGCCTGGGGATAGACCCTCGTGAGCTGGACGCGGTGTTCATCACCCATGAGCACAGTGACCACATCAGCGGGCTTGGCGTATTTTCACGAAAATATAACGTGCCCATCTATGCGACGCCGAAAACGGTGGAGGCCATCTGCCGCTGCAGGAGCCTGGGCGCCATCGACGAGGGCCTGTTTCAGACGGTGCGGGCGGATGAGAGCTTTACCATCAAGGATATGACGGTGAATCCCATGCGGATTTCCCACGATGCGGCGGACCCGGTGGCATACCGCTTTTCCTATGGAAGGCAGAAGATCGGAGTGGTGACGGACCTGGGAACCTATAACGATTATACGGTGGAGTGCCTGAAAGGGATGGACGCTCTTCTCCTGGAAGCCAATCACGACGTGAACATGCTTCAGGTCGGCCCCTATCCCTATCCTCTCAAGCAGCGGATTCTGGGGGACAGAGGCCATCTGTCCAACGAAAATTCCGGCAGGCTTCTCTGCCGCCTTCTGCACGACAACCTGAAGCACATCGTGCTGGGACATCTGAGCAAGGAAAACAACATTCCCCAGCTCGCCTATGAGACGGTGCGGCTGGAGATCAACCAGGCGGACAACCCATACCGGGCGGGAGATTTTCCCATCCAGGTGGCAAGAAGAAGCGAGGTTTCGCAGGTGATAGAGATCGCGTGACGTATGACGGACCGAAGCACCATACACAGGGGCCTCGGCGGTTTTCCAAAACATACGGCAGCCTGAAAAGAGTGGCTGAGACGTAAAATACAGAATGAAGGAGAAAAATCATGAAAAGAACCATCATTACGGTAGTTGGACACGATACTGTAGGGATCATCGCAAGAGTCTGCACCTATCTGGCACAGAACAACATCAATATCCTGGACATCAGCCAGACCATCGTGCAGGAGTATTTCAACATGATGATGATCGTGGATATGAACCGGGCGGAAAAGAGCTTCGGTGAGATCGCGGAGGAGCTGACGAAGCTCGGCGAGGAAATCGGCGTAATCATCAAGTGCCAGAGCGAAGAGATTTTCAGCCAGATGCACAGAATTTAAGTTTTTCGTTCACTCGTCAGCCGGCGCGGAGTGAACTGTAAAACAATCTGAAAAAATCGCTTTGAAATGGGAGGACGCCATGATCAACATATTTGAAGTAAATGAAACCAACAAAATGATCGAGAAGGAGAATCTGGACGTGCGTACCATCACGCTGGGTATCAGCCTTCTTGACTGCATCGATGCGGATCTGGACGCGCTGAACCAAAAGATTTATGACAAGATCACCCGTGCGGCGCAGAACCTGGTGAAAACCGGGGAAGAAATTTCCGCGGAATTCGGGATCCCGATCGTGAACAAAAGAATTTCCGTGACGCCCATCGCGCTGATCGGCAGCGCAGCCTGCCGCAGGAAGGAAGATTTTGTGCAGATCGCTCAGACCCTTGACGCGGCGGCGAAGAAGGTGGGGGTGAATTTCATCGGAGGGTATTCCGCCCTGGTGTCCAAGGGCATGACGCCTGCGGACGAACTCCTGATCCGTTCCATCCCCCAGGCGCTCGCGTCCACGGAACGGGTGTGCAGCTCTGTCAATCTGGGTTCCACCAAAACGGGCATCAATATGGATGCGGTGCGCCTGATGGGAGAGATCATTCTGGAAGCGGCGCATCTGACGGCGGATACGGATTCTTCGGCCTGCACAAAGCTGGTGGCCTTCTGCAATGCGCCGGACGACAATCCGTTTATGGCGGGAGCCTTCCACGGTGTGACGGAGGCGGATCAGGTCATTAACGTGGGTGTCAGCGGCCCCGGCGTGGTGAAAACAGCTCTGGAAAAAGTGCGTGGAGAAAGCTTTGAGGTGCTCTGTGAGACGATCAAGAAAACCGCATTCAAGGTGACGAGAGTGGGACAGCTGGTGGCGAGAGAGGCCTCCAGACGGATGAACATTCCGTTCGGCATTGTGGATTTGTCTCTGGCGCCCACACCGGCCATCGGGGACAGCGTGGCGGACATTCTGTGCGAGATTGGACTGGAGCATGCGGGAGCGCCCGGAACGACGGCGGCGCTGGCCCTTTTGAACGATCAGGTGAAAAAAGGCGGTGTGATGGCCTCCTCTTATGTGGGCGGCTTAAGCGGCGCGTTCATTCCGGTGAGCGAAGACCAGGGCATGATCGACGCGGTTTCCGCAGGGGCTCTTTCTCTGGAGAAGCTGGAGGCGATGACCTGTGTCTGCTCTGTGGGACTTGATATGATCGCCATACCGGGAGACACGAAGGCATCCACCATTTCCGGCATCATTGCGGATGAAATGGCCATCGGCATGGTCAACCAGAAGACCACGGCGGCGCGTCTGATCCCGGTCATCGGAAAGACGGTAGGGGATCACGCAGAATTCGGCGGACTGCTGGGGCACGCGCCCATCATGCCGGTCAATTCCTTCGGCTGCGAGGCCTTTGTCAGCAGAAAGGGACGGATCCCGGCTCCCATCCACAGCTTTAAGAATTAAAGGGCGGGCAGAGAATCTGCCTTTGATATTCATGCAGGAAGGGCGTTCCATATTTACCGGAGACAACGGTGTGGTAAATGTGGGAGGCCCTGATTTCTTCCTCAAGCAGGGGAAGAAGCGTTGGAGAAAGCTGCTCTCTGGCTGCTGTAAGACGGGACAGCAGAGGAGATGCAGCCTCTTTTTTTATGGCGGTCAGAAGCGGCAGCGCCCGTTCGGAAAAGCCGAGCATACGCAGATAAACGGGAAACCCTTCCGCTTTGCTTTCATCCAGCGCATCCTGCTTCAGATTCAGCAGAATATGGCAGAGGCTCCGGTTTGCACGCACGTAGGGGAGGTCTCTGGAGCGCAGTCGCAGGCAGAAGTCGTCCCAGCCGGTAAAAGAATACAGATGCCTGACGATTTTGTCCGCGAGAGAAGGGGTTACGTCTGCAAAGGCGGTAAGCGCCGCAGAAGAAACGGTTCGGATTCCATTTTCTCCGGAAATTTCTTCTTCCGTCAGCTGCAGCAGGCGGTAGCGCAGGAGGGAGGAGAAATCCTCTTCCGTAACGACGCCGCGCCCGTCGCTCCTTTCAAAGAGAAGACGGCGGGATGCGTCGGGAAGGCTTAAGAACAGACTTTCCTCAAGCCCCGGTGCATCGGTATCGCTGCCGTGTGCATTTTGCAGGGCAGTACGGATCGCGGAAGCGGAGCTGAAGAGAGAGTCCGGCGTGGATGAAGCCTTTATGGATGCTGTGCCTTCGTGGGCTTCCTTCAGCTCCGTATCATGATAATTTCCCCTTCGCCTGATGGTAATCGGATGAATAGGGCTTTTCAGAAAATCCAGCGCCCGGCAGTATTCGATCCCCAGAATGTTGTTGGGAAGGGAGAAAAGAGAGGCATCGGCTTCGGAAAAACTTTCGGAAAACGTTCTCCAGGAGTTTTCCAGAGCCCTGATCCTGGCAGCGGGAAAGGAAAGGCCCCCTTTCTGTGCTTCACGCAGTGAATGCTGATATTCCGGAGATTTTTCCGCACGGGATAACAGAGCGGCGGCGGCGCGGAGCGCCTGCGCATCCCCGCATTCGCTTCCAAAGCACAGATAATCCACGCAGCCCAGCCGGTTCAGGACAGAGACCGCGCCGGAGGCGAAATATTCTGCGCTGGCGCAGGCAAAACGTGTCGGAAGCTCCAGAACCAGATCCGCGCCGCAGGAGAGAGCCATGCGCGCCCGGTCGTATTTGTCCAGCACGGCGGGCGTTCCCCGCTGGGTAAAACAGCCGCTCATGACCACGACGATATAGTCCGCCCCGGTGAGGCGGCGGGCTTCTTTCAACTGATATTCATGTCCTTTGTGAAGCGGGTTGTATTCCGCAATGATTCCTGTGACTGTCATGATGATACGGCTCCGTTCCTTTTCTCTTTTCGTGGATTCATCATAGCATGGATGGAGAGATTTGAACAGAGAGGACTTGATTCCTGCGGGGCATGGGCAAGTAGCAATGCGGTTAAAATACAATTTTCGGTTTATTGAGCGGTATGGATTCGGATGATAGTACGGTTGAAAAAAGGGGTCTGCGATTTTGGGCCGTATGATTGCCTGACAGAGCGGTACAAAGACTGTGCCTTGTGCTTCGTGTACAACCGCTGCCAAATCAGATAACGGCGGCATTTCGGGTGACTGTAAAACGGTAAGCGGTCGGAGGAGGGGATATCGAAAGGCTGCGCCATGCCAAGCCGGAGATGCCCTTGCGGTCACCTCCGGCTTGAGGGCTTGCGCCCTATAGAAGAAAGAATACACCCCGCCCTATACGAG
>CAJFMW010000027.1 GCA_904392525.1 uncultured Eisenbergiella sp. | reverse complement strand
CCCGAAAAGGCCAGAGAACTCATTCAGGAATTAAGACAGGAGGCAGCCAATGAGAATTAACAGCCCCGAAGAATTAAAAAGCATGCAGGAATTCTACAGCCAGGCCCTGAACGCCCAGAAGAAGCGGATTCTCGTCTGCGCAGGCACGGGCTGCGTGGCTGGCGGCTCCCTGCAGATCTATGCCCGGCTGAAGGAACTGATGGAGGAAAGGGGGATTCCCTGTGAGGTTCTGCTTCAGGATGAGGCGGATGGTCACTTACATACGGAACCGGCTGCGGGAAACGCTTCTTTAGGACAGGAAAGCGCGTCCGGCGTTCCCGTCGGCCTGAAAAAGAGCGGCTGCCATGGCTTCTGCGAAATGGGACCGCTTCTGCGCATTGATCCGGAGGGCCTTCTTTATATCAAGGTGAAGGTGGAGGACTGCGAAGAGATCATCGAGCGCAGCATTTTAAAGGATGAAATCGTGGAGCGCCTGGTCTATCAGGATCAGTCGCTGAAATCCTACCCCAGACAGGAGGATATCCCCTTTTATAAGAAACAGACCCGCGTGGCCCTGGAATACTGCGGCCACATCGACGCGGAATCCATCCGGGAATACATCGCGGTGGGCGGCTACTCCGCCGTGAAGAAGGCGCTCTTTGAAATGACCCCGCAGCAGATCGTGGATGAGATTACCGAATCCAGCCTGCGCGGCAGAGGCGGCGGCGGCTTCCCCACCGGAAGGAAATGGTCCCAGGTGCTTCGCCAGAAGGAAGAGATCAAATATGTGGTCTGCAACGGCGATGAGGGTGATCCCGGCGCGTTCATGGACCGCTCCATGATGGAAGGCGAGCCTCACCGTGTGCTGGAGGGCATGATGATCGCCGGCATCGCCACAGGGGCGCACTACGGCTACATCTATGTGCGCGCGGAATACCCGCTCGCGGTCTCCCGCCTGCAGAACGCCATCGACCAGGCCATGGAGGTGGGGCTGCTGGGAGAAAACATCCTCGGCTCCGGCTTTGATTTCACCATTAAAATCAGCCAGGGCGCAGGCGCGTTCGTCTGCGGCGAAGGAAGCGCCCTCACCTCCTCCATCGAAGGAAACCGGGGCATGCCCCGCGTGAAGCCGCCCCGCACGGTGGAAAAGGGCCTGTTCGAGAAGCCTACCGTCTTAAATAACGTGGAAACCTTCTGCAACGTGGCTCCCATCATCTTAAAGGGTGCGGACTGGTACAAAACCATGGGCCCGGAGAACAACCACGGCACCAAGGCCTTCGCCCTCACCGGAAACGTGAACAACACCGGCCTGATCGAGGTTCCCATGGGAACCACCCTGCGCGAGGTCATTTTCGACATCGGCGGCGGCGTCAAGGGCGGGAATTTCAAAGCCGTACAGATCGGCGGCCCCTCCGGCGGCTGTCTGTGCATCAGCGCCACCGAGGATCACCTGGACCTGCATCTGGATTTTGACTCTCTGAAAAAGGTGGGCGCGATGATCGGCTCCGGCGGCCTGGTGGTCATGAACGATAAGAGCTGCATGGTGGAGGTTGCGCGCTTTTTCATGAACTTCACCCAGAACGAATCCTGCGGAAAATGCGTTCCCTGCAGAGAAGGCACGAAGCGGATGCTGGAGCTTCTCACCGATATCACCGAGGGCCGCGGCACCATGAAGCATCTGGACATGCTGGAAGAGCTTGCGGACACCATTTCCGACACCGCCCTCTGCGGCCTTGGAAAAACCGCCGCCTTCCCCGTGGTCAGCACCATGAAATATTTCCGTGACGAGTACATCGCCCACGTGGTCGATAAAAAATGTCCTGCCGGACAGTGCAAGGCGCTTGTCAACTTCTCCATCGATCCCCAGCTCTGCAAGGGCTGTACCAAGTGCGCGAGGCTCTGCCCTGTTTCCGCCATATCCGGCGAGCTGAAGCAGCCTCATACCATCGATGTGAGCAAGTGTATCAAATGCGGCGCATGTAAGGACGGCTGCCCGTTCCACGCGATCAGCTGAAAACCGCTTACCGGCATGACAACTGTTAAGGAGAAAAAAGAATGGCTAAATATATGATTATCGACGGCATCAGGGCGGATTTTGATCAGGAAAAGAACATTCTCCAGGTGATCAACAGCGTTGGCATCCACGTTCCCACCCTGTGCTATTATTCCGATCTTTCCATTTACGGCGCATGCCGCATGTGTATGGTGGAGGACGAGCGGGGCAGCCTGATCGCTTCCTGCTCCACTCCGCCCAAACACGGCATGGTCATCAAAACAAACACGCCAAGGCTGCAGCATCACAGAAGGATGATCCTGGAGCTGCTGCTGGCGTCTCACTGCAGGGACTGCACCGTCTGTGAGAAAAACCAGACCTGCCGCCTGCAGGAGCTCGCCGCCCGGCTGGAGCTGAACGACATCCGTTTTCCAAATACGAGAAAACCGCAGCCCATTGACGATTCCTCACCTTCCATCGTCCGCGATCCCAGCAAATGTATCCTCTGCGGCGACTGCGTGAGAGTCTGCAACGAAGTACAGCATGTGGGCGCCATCGACTTCGCTCAGCGCGGCTCCGAAGCCATCGTCACACCGGCCTTCGGAAAGAAGCTGGCGGAAACCGACTGCGTTAACTGCGGCCAGTGCGCCGCCGTCTGCCCCACCGCCGCCATCCGCATCCAGACCTGCCACAACAGCGTCTGGCGTGAGCTCTATAACCCGAAAAAACGCGTGGTCGCCCAGATTGCTCCCGCCGTCCGCGTGGCCATCGGCGAAGCCTTCGGCATGAAGCCCGGCGAGGACAGCATCGGCAGAGTGTTTACCGCCATGCGCATGATGGGCTTTGACGATGTATTCGACACCTGCCTTGGCGCGGACCTCACAATCATGGAGGAAGCGCAGGAGCTGGCGGAAAAGCTGGAGCGCGATGCCGCTGCGGAGGCCGCAGCGGGCGCTGAGGGAGAAGCACAGGAGACCGCTTCCGGCAAAAAGATTTCCTTCCCGCTGTTCACCTCCTGCTGTCCCGCCTGGATCCGTTATGCGGAAAACCTGCATCCGGAGGTTCTGCCCTATATTTCCACCTGCAAGTCTCCGATGGAAATGTTCGGCGCAGTGATCAAGGAATACTATAAAGAGCAGGATGAAAAGGAAGGCCGCCAGACCGTTTCCGTCGCCGTCATGCCCTGCGTGGCAAAGAAGATGGAAGCCGGCCGTGAAGAATTCATCCGTAACGGCGTTCCGGATGTGGACTACGTCATCACCACCAAGGAGCTGATCCGCATGATCCGCGAAAGCGGCATCCGTTTTGACGAAATCGATCCCGAGGCTCCCGATATGCCCTTCTCCATCTCTTCCGGAGCCGGCGTCATCTTCGGAGTGACCGGAGGCGTGACGGAAGCGGCGCTGCGCCGTCTGGTAAAGGAAAAGAACACCCAGACCCTGCGGGACATCAAGTTTTCCGGCATCCGCGGCATGGAAGGCGTCAAGGCCGCCGAAATGGAGCTGGATGGACGCAAGGTGCGCATCGGCGTGGTGAGCGGCCTTGGCAATGCGGATACCCTGATTGAAAAAATCAAGAGCGGCGAAGAGCACTTTGACTTCGTGGAAGTCATGGCCTGCCCGTATGGCTGCATTGCCGGCGCAGGACAGCCCTTCTGCCACAAAACGGACAAAAAGGAACGCCTGAAGGGTATGTACAAATCCGACAATGCGGCTCCCATCAAGCGCAGTGAGGAAAATCCCGTGGTCTATAACCTTTATCACGGAGGCGTTCTGGAAGGCAGGGCGCACGAGCTTCTGCATGTGCATTATAAAGGTGCCGAAACTCCTTGACATTCCTGCACTTTTCGCATAGAATACGCTCACACAGCCTGTTCGGTTTCAGACTGGCTGAAACTCAAACGGCCGCATACGAAATAAGGCCGCCGTTAAAAGCTTGAAAATGAAAAATACCGCCATCGGAGGACTGGTGCGCCGCAGCGCCACGGCCGGCTCAGGCCGGTCTCAGTCGAGAAGATGTCAGGTGCGCCCGGTTATTGTAGATTACAATAACCGGGCGGTCAGGCCCTATAACCTGATCCAGCTCGGCGTCCCCCGCGTCATCGCCAAGGCAACCAGCCGCGAACAGGGGCTGGTGCTTAAACACTCGGAGCGGAGGTGGTATTTCCCGAGCATGACATGGCACTGCGTGCCCTTATTCAAACGGAAACTTCACTCCCCATTCTTCCCTCAGAGCGTCCATCAGCTCCATCACCCGGAGGGTTTCTGAATGGGGCATTTCCTCACACTCCAGCTTTCCTTCAGAAAGGGCGCGGATACAGGCCTCCACTTCATATTCGTAACCGCTGATCTGTTCCGGCCTTTCGATCTTTTTCACCGGCCGGTAACCGGTGTCGTACACTGTCAGACTTTCAAAATTATTGATGTTTTCAATCACCATGAAGCCCTTTGTACCGTATATGGTTCCCCGTCTGTCACTCAGGCCCAGCATGGAAGCAGCAAGCTGCGCCACCCTTCCGTCCTCATAAATGAGAGTGATGCTGTCCTGCTCGTCCACCCCGCTGTCCGTATAGGTGCAGGCGGACGAGATTTTCACAATTCTGTCTCCGAAGATCATCCGGGCAAAATTGATGGGATAGACGCCCACGTCCAGAAGCGCGCCTCCCGCCAGATCCGGCCGCTGCAGTCTCGGCACCTCACTGATCAGATAGCCCAGGTTCGCCGTGAGCATGGTGGGCGTACCGATTACGTCATCTGCAAGCTCAGCGCGGATGGTCTGCAGCATGGGGAGATAGCGCACCCACATGGCCTCCGTAATGAACACCTTCTCCTTTTTCGCGTAGTCCAGAAGCTCCTTCGCCTGCTTCGCATTTGCGGTAAAGGCCTTCTCACACAGAACGGGCTTCTTATGACGGATGCAGAGCCTTGCATTTTCATAGTGTTCCGAATGGGGTGTGGCGATGTAGACCAGCTCCACCTCCCCATCCTTCACCAGCTCTTCATAGGAGCCATACGCCTTTTGAAAACCAAATTTCTGTGCGAACGCCTGCGCCTTTTCCATGCTTCTGGAGCCCACCGCATAACATTCCACCTGTTCCATCCGGGAAATGGTCCCCGCCATGGTGGAGGCGATCCCTCCCGCTCCCAGAATTGCCATTTTCAACTTTTTCATATTCTGTCATCCTTTCTCATCTTTGTCCGTGCTTCTTTTTTCAAGATCTATAGCTTCATTCCACGATCCATATTTTTCCCTGCACTCTATGCTTCTTCTTTCCCGGCTTCTGCCAGTCCTGCCATCCGGAAGCCATCCTCCAGAGCGCCGATTTCCCAGGCAAAAATACAGAAATCCGGATCCCCCGCTTCGGAATGGGCCTTCAGTTCCTCAAAATCCATCCAGCGGACTGCCTCCACCTCTTCCTCCTGCAGACGCAGCTCCGAAAGGGCAACCGGCTTCTGATACAGATACACCGCGGCGATCTCCCGGTCGATGATGTTCTTCCCGCCGAAGCTTTCCTTCACCTCATAGGAATATAATCCCACGTAAAAAAGCTCCGACGCCTGCGCCCGGATGCCAAGCTCCTCGGACAGCTCCCGGAGCGCTCCCTCCTCAAAGCTGTCTCCGGCAGAGAGATGACCCGCGCAGGAGGTATCAAAGCATCCCGGGAAGGTTTCCTTATTCCGGCTTCTTTTCTGCAGCAGCACCTGCAGCCTTCCGTTTTTTCTGCCAACCAGCCAGATATGGGCTGTTCCGTGCCAGTCCCCGTCCCGGTGGACGGCGCTTCTTTCCTTCACCTGTCCGGTGGGCTCACCGTCAGGCGTACGGACGTCAAAAAATTCCATGTTATAAACTTCCCTCTTTCTCCGGCTGCCACAGGCGGCACTGAAATCCGGCGTTCTCTGTCTCCCCGGTTTTCAGGAGATCACAAACAGCACGCTGCTGGCAAACGGGCCGTCGCCTCCGTTATAGGTTTTACTGTTCCCCATGTGATCCGTTACGGTCACCTTTTTGATCCGGTAGGTTCCCGCCTCATCCGTGCTGCTTTTTTTGATGACTCCGGTATACAGCTCTCCGCCCGCCGCATCCAGATCCACGCTGACAGCCTTTCCGTTTTCATTTTCAAACCGGACGGTCACGCTGTCCACCCCGGAAAAATCGTCCGCCACCGCAGCGGTCACTGTGATCTCCGACTCTTTTGCCGCCTGCACAGGAGATACCACAACGGCTCCCAGAACGGGTGCCGTCTCATCCAGGACCGTCACGCCGTTGTCGATCTGAAAGGCCGCCGTAACCGGCAACGCCAAATAGCCATCGTTCTCGTCCAGCTCCTCCGTCCGGCAGTAACGGACATATGCCCCGTTTTCATCCTGCAGAATCACCTTATCCAGTATGTAAGTCCCTGCCGGCTCATAGATGCTCATGGAAATCCAGTCCGCATACACGCCGTTCGCAAAATCATCCGGCCGCAGAATTTTGGTAATGCTCCTGTCGTTTTCCGTATTGATAAACTGGACGTTGATGTGGTCAAGGTCTGCGCTTCCTTCCGCCACGGCCACCGCCACATAAACCTTCAGCTCGGTTCCTTCCGCCTGCATGGGTCCGGCCGCTGCCGCGGCAAGCTGCGGCAGAATGGCAGCTGTCGGCGTTTCCGCAAAAACCTTCGGAGCCTGTACCGTTTCGGCCGCCACAGCCTCCATTCCCGGAAACGCCGCTGTAAACAACACAGCGGCCGCCATATAAAACCATGCTCTGATCCGTCTGTCCATCTGTCTGCCCCTTTCTGTATCCGTCCGTCTCCCCATTGGTTCAAGTTTAGCACAGACAAAAGACGGCCGCAAGGCCGTCTCCTGTGGACGTTCTGATTTCTTGTTACTATTCAGCCAGGTCTGCGCGTTTACTGCGCAGACCGTACGAAAACATATAGCGAGAAAGCATCCGGCAGGCTTACGGGTCATGCCGTGCCCTTCACAAAGTCCGGACAGGTCAGGAACTTATTTCTTTCCGGTAAGCCTTCTTACCAGTTTCACCGGCTCAAACATGCTCCGGACACCCTTTACCACCCCGTTCGCATCCCCGGGCTCCACAATTCTGTCGTAACTTCCTTCTATGCTTCCGAAGGTGATCGTCTTCTCCACGACAAGCTCCTGTTTCAGATATTCCAGCATATTCTCTTTGGAAGCGTTTTTATTGTATATTTTCATACAGATATAGCCCGGATATTCCGCTGCCCTTTCCTCCGTCACCCTGCATCGTTCCGTCACTCCGTCCTGCTTCATCCTGAACCGGAACGCATCCAGCGCCGCATCCGGATACAGCAGCATAAAATAGAGAACCGCTTCCTTTTCAAAGCTTCTGTCCTTTACATAATTTCTGAGCGGAGACGCCGAAAGCTCTTCCACCATCCGTTTCTGTACCGCATCCTCCGTCTCCTCATAATAGATCACCAGCATATCGTCTATGACCACATTCACAAACGCGGTGAGACCGCACGCATGAATCAGATCATAAATTTTACGGGCGGTGACATTGGATATCAGATAGAATTTCAAATACCGGTTTTTCTTCAGATCATAAAGGGCTGCTCCGTCCATGACGATCACCGGAAGCTTCAGACGGATATCCCGCATCGGCTCCAGAAGGGAAGCAGGCGTGCGGCAGGTGGAAATCGTAAAATGAAGCCCCTCGTCTATCATACGGTTCAGCTCCACCCTGCTGTAATCACTCATCCGGCTGCCGCACAGCAGCGTATCGTCAAGGCCGGACACAAAAAGGATTTCCTCATGCTTTTCCCGGGGAAGGGAGAATTCATTCACCGCCACCCCGATCAGGATTCCAATGATTGTGTCCAGACACCGGTTCCATACGAACAGATATGGATTCAGGTCTTTCGCGTGGTTGACGGCAATGCTTAAAAATACCACGCAGGAGAAATAGGAAGCCTGCTTTCTTTTGATCAGAACGGTGGTATACAGAACAACGCCGACCAATCCTGTCACCACAGCCGCATTCCAGAGCTCTGAGATTTTGGGAAAAAGCAGCAGATACAGCAGTCCATATGCCGCTCCGATCAGGGTTCCAAGGAAACGCTGCAACGCATTTTTCCTGGTATTTTCTACATAGTTCTGCATGCACCACAGCGCCGCGAGCTGGGAATAGAATACGATTCCACCAGGGCGGAGCAGGGAAACCAGGTAGCACAGGCCCACCGCCGCCGCGGATTTCGCGATCCGCAGTCCCGGACGGGGAATATTTTTCAGGTACCGCATGCTTCCACAAACTTTCCGAACAGAATCCTTGAGCTCTCTTCCTTCTGATAATTAAACTCCGGATGCCACTGCACCGCCGCCACAAATTTCTGTTCCGGCATATACACCGCTTCCACCAGGCCGTCCTCGGAAAAGGCCATGGGTTTCAGTCCTGATCCAAGCTGTTTTACCGCCTGATGGTGATAGCTGTTCACGCCGATGGAAGCCTGCCGCAGCCAGCCGGAAAGAGGGGTATCCGGCACAATCTCCACCTGATGCGCCGTCCGGTCATAGGGAGGCTCCATGTGATGCTCCACCCGGCAGGCATATTCCGTAGGCAGATCCTGATACAGCGTACCGCCGCAGAGGGCGTTTATCATCTGGATGCCTCTGCAGATGCCGAATACCGGTTTATTATTTTCAAGGGCTGTCTGAAACAGCTTCTTTTCCAGGGCATCCCGCACGCTGCAGGAGGGCCCGCAGGTCTGCTTTCTTTCCTGTCCATAAACGGATGGATCCACGTCATGCCCTCCCGTAAACAAAAAACCATTGCACAGGGCCGCCGCCTCTTCCACTTCCTCCTCCTTCGCAGTAAAGGGCAGGATCAGCGGCAGGCCCCCGGCCTCTTCGATACCGCTCAGATACCCCGGCACCATCCATACGCTGTCCTTTTCTTCATCAAATAATGGAACCACTCCAATCACCGGTCGCATTTTCCGCCTCCGTCTGTTCACAATACTTTACTCAAAAAATCAATGGTACGCTGTTCCTTAGGATGGTCGATCACCTCATCCGGTGTCCCTTCCTCAATGATATACCCGTTTTCCATGAAGATCACCCGATCCGCCACTTCTCTGGCAAAGCCGATTTCATGGGTAACGACCACCATCGTCATTCCGTCCGCCGCAAGCTGTTTCATGACAGCAAGTACCTCACCCACCATCTCCGGGTCGAGGGCGGAGGTGGGTTCGTCAAAGAGCATGACGTCGGGATTCATGGCAAGCGCCCTCGCGATTGCCACTCTCTGCTTCTGCCCGCCCGAAAGCTGAGCCGGATATGCGTGCAGCTTCTCCTGCATGCCGACCCTGGTCAAAAGCTGCACCGCCTTTTCTTTTGCCTCCGCTTTGGAGGCTTTTTTCAGCTCCACGGGCGCGAGCATCATGTTGCCCAGCACGTCCATGTTGTTGAACAGGTTAAAATGCTGGAACACCATTCCCACATTCTCCCTTGCCCGGTTGATGTCCGTCTTTTTTGCCGTCATGTCAAAGCCGTCTACCACAACCCTTCCGTCCGTGATATCCTCCAGGCGGTTCAGGCATCTTAAAAAGGTGGACTTTCCTGAACCGGAAGGCCCGAGCACCACAACCACCTCGCCTTCGCGGATATCCACATTAATCTCCCTGAGCACCTGAAGTTTTCCGAAATCCTTTTTCAAATGCTCCACATGTATTTTGATCTGTTTACTCTCTGCCACGGTTCAGCCTCCTTTCCACGACCTTCGCCAGACGGGACAGCAGGGTGATCACCACCAGGTACATGACCGCCGCGATCCCCCATGCCTGGAAGGATTTGAATGTAATGGCCACGACGTTCTTGGTCGTATTCACCAGCTCAGGAAAGCCGATAACCGACAGGATGGACGTATCCTTCAGCGTGATGATGAACTGGTTGATGATGCTGGGGATCATGGTCCGGATCGCCTGAGGCAGCACCACACGGCGCATGGCGGTGGCGTAGGAAAGGCCCAGAGAACGCGCTGCCTCCATCTGTCCCTTATCCACACTCTGAATGCCTGCCCGGATGATCTCCGACATATAAGCTCCGCAGTTTAACGCCAGACAGATTGTGCCTGCCGTCAGCGCCGTGAGCGTCATTCCGCCGATTCCCAGAATATTATTCCAGAGAAACGGGATGCCGAAGAATACGAAATAGGCCAGCACAATCATTGGCACGCCCCGGATTACATCCACAAAAATGAGGGAAATAATCCGGCAGGCCCGGTATTTCGTCACGCTCATCAGACCGAAGATCAGGCCCAGGATGCAGGCGAAAAACAGGCCGCACAAAGCCAGAAGCAGGGTCTGTTCCATCGCCCTCAGCATCAGTTTTCCATAAACGGTAATGATTTCTACCATAAAAATTTCCTTTCAAATGTCGTTCTCCCGCCCGGAGCAGGCCGGACGGGAAAACGCCTTTAACAGCTATCTTTCCGGCTGATGAGCCTTAATCCTGTCCGGATGCGTGAACTCACTCGCCCAGATATTTCGCTATAATTTCATCATAGGTGCCGTCTGCCCTGATATTGGCAAGCCCGGCGTTAAACATGTCGATCAGCTCCTGCTTATCCTCGGAGAACACTGCGAAGCCGTAAGGGGCTCCCTCGTTCTGCGTATCGTCCAGTGTTTTCAGTCCCAGGCCGTCCTCCTGGATATAAGCCTTCATGATGGAGGTATCATCGAAGCACCCGGAACACTGTCCTCCGAGAACTGCCTGATACATGGTGGGAGAATCCTCAAAATAGGAAATGGTGAAATCATATGTATCCGCAAGGCTTTCCGCGTAGGAAGCTCCGAGCGTACCGGTCTTGACCGCCACCGTGGTTCCCGCCGCGTCTTCAAAGGATGCAATATCCGAATCGGCGCTGACCGCGAAGCACTGAGTCGCGTCAAAATAGCCGTCGGAGAAGATCCATCCGCTTTCTTTTCTCTCATCCGTAATCGAGGCGCCGGCGATCATGCCATCCGCCTGTCCAGCCTGACATGCGGCGATAGCAGCGTCCCAGCCGAGGGCCTGAAGCTCATAGGTAAATCCCTGATCCTCCGCTATGGCCGCGAGAAGATCCACATCAATGCCTTCCAGTTCACCATCCGCATTCGTGTACTCAAAGGGCCTGACTGCTGTATCCGTCGCGATTACATAATGTCCGCCGGAGGCGCTTTCCGTCTCTGCCGTGCCGGAGCTTTCCGCTTCAGAGTCCGCCGCGCCCTGGCTTTCCTCAGACCCCGCCGCGCTTTCCGTCTCCGCAGCCGAAGCCGCTTCCGCAGTCCCTCCGGACGAAGACGCGCTTCCTCCCTCTCCGGAGCATGCCGAAAGCGACGCACACAGGATACCGGTCAGCAGCAACGCAAGAATTTTCTTTTTCATAACTTATTACCTTCCTTTCTCATGTTTTCTATCAAACGATTTATAATCGCAAAGGCGACAGCGGCAACTGCCGCTATCGCCCTTGATAGACCGTTTTATATTCTGTTTCAGATCATTTCCGCAGCGCTGCATATCAGCTCTGCAGCCTTATCAAATCCAAGGCTTCCCGTATTGACCGTCAGATCATAATTTCCTGCATAGCCATAGGTCTGCCCCGTATATTTCATACAGTAGCTTCGCCTCGCCCGATCCACGGAACGGGTATCTGCTTCAATTTCCAGCCGGGAGACGTCCGGCATCAGCGACTCCATATGGCAGATTCTCCAATCCCGGTCGGCATAAATGAAAACCCTCAACACATGCTCGAATTCCCGCAGAATATAGTCCGCGTTTCTTCCCACCAGCACACAGCTTTCCCTGTCGGCGATTCTGCGGATGGCGTATCTCTGCGCCTCCCAGATCTTATCGCTCAGAGGTCTGGAATAAAAATCAAACAGGCTTTGGGTAAAGCCTCCGTCATGGGAGATCCGCTCATCCCAAAGTCGAACCTCCTCCGGCGTCAGTTCCGGTGACTCCTCTGCCGTTTTCAGGATCAGATCCCTGTCGTAAAAGGCAATTCCCAGCCTGTCGGCCACCGCCCTTCCTACTGTTCTTCCCCCCGCGCCGAATTCCCTTCCGATTGTGATGATTTTTTTCATAATCATCCGCTCTCCTTCCTGTTTGCATTCAGATTTTTCTCCAGGCATACCAGCTCCACGCCTTCAATCCCGTTAAACACACAGGGCGTAATCCCTGCTTCCCGGTATCCCAGATGCCGATACATGGCACGCGCCACGGTGTTTTTCTGATTGGTATCTATCCGGAGATGAGGACAGCTCTGTTCATACGCATAGTTTTCATAAAACCGGATCATCCTTCCGCCGCAGCCACGCCCCTTTTCATCCGGATCCACGACCAGGGTGTGCATGACCATGATACGCTCCGGTGACGCTTCATACTTCCAGCGGACATTTGCGTATTCCGGGACCTGTTCCCGGTTGAGACGCATGGCCGCCAGAATTCTTCCATCCTCCTCCAGCACGAAAAGATCCTTTTGCGCCAGAGCCGTTTCAGCGGTCTTCCGGGTGGGATATATGCCTCTTTTCCATCCGATTGAACACATCCCGTTTTCTTCCTCTGTGAGAATTTTTTCATAAATCGCCGCCACCGCGTCGATGTCTTTTTCTTCCGCTTTCCTGACCGGCATTTTTCCTCCAAATGAAAAAAGGCTGTATGTGCATCCACATACAACCTCGCTGTTGCTTTAATAAGCTGTAGTATAGATTCTGTTTCCCGATTTGTCAACTACTTTTTTCTTCCGCCATTCGGTCTCCGCCATTCAGTCAAACAGAATCTCCTCCACCGTAACGAAGGTGTACCCTTCTGCCAGCAGCTCATCCACAATCTCAAGAGCCGCAGTGACGCTGGTATCGTAATAGTCGTGCATGAGAATGATATCGTTTTCCTCCACATCTCCTACCACGCTCCTCACAATGCAGGAGGCGTTGGAGGAACACCAGTCCAGGGGATCCACGGTCCACAGCACGGGAAACATGTTCAGCTCATCCTCCAGCGTTTTGTCCCAGCTTCCATAGGGCGGACGCACGTAGAGCACCTCTTCTCCCGTTATTTCCGTAATCACTTCATTGGTCTGAATCAGCTCTTCCTTGAACCGTTCCCGGTTGGAGGCGTTCAGCTGGATGTGGGTGTAGGTGTGATTGCCGATCAGATGCCCCTCCTCGCTCATCCGACGGATGATGTCCGGGTGCAGTGCGGCATGCTCGCCCGTCACAAAAAAAGTGGCCTTCACGCCGCGCTTCTTCAGGCCGTCCAGAAGCTGCTCCGTATAGGTCGGATGGGGGCCGTCGTCAAAGGACAGAGCCACCTTTTTGTGTTCCTCCGCTTCCCCGGCGCTCTCTCCATATGCCGTTCCTTCTCTCTCCGGTATGCCATCCTCATCCGCACGGAGGACGGCCGCTGCGGTCAGAGACGAAAGCTCCGCCCGCTCCTGTTCCTCCCTGACCGCGCTCAGGCAGCAAAAAAGCAGCGCCACAGCGACAGGAAACCAGAGCTGTCTTATCCTTCTCACAGTTTCTTTCCGCATCGACGCCGCCTCTCAGACTTCTTTACTGAATACTATATGCCGCGGCAGGGTTCTCTATTCTGCGTCACATCACATTCTGCGGCTTCCCGTCCAGATATCCGGCCACGTTGTCAAACACGATGACCGCCCTCTGATACAGGGCTTCCTTTGTGGCAAACGCCACATGGGGAGTCGCTGCCACGTTGGGAGCGGTAAGCAGCGGATGATCCTGCGGGATGGGAGGCTCCGTCTCATACACATCCACAGCGGCTCCGGCAAGCCGCCCCTCCTTCAGTGCCGCCGCAAGGGCCGCACTGTCCACTACAGGTCCCCTCGCCGTGTTGATGAGAATCGCGGACGGTTTCATCAGGCAGATCTCCCGCTCGCCGATCATTCCTCTTGTCTGCTCCGTAAGGGGCACATGCAATGAAACGATGTCGCTTTCCCTTAACAGCTCGTCAAGTTCCACCATGTGCACGCCTTCCGGCTGTTTCGAGCTTCTGTTGAAGCCCAGCACTCTGCACCCAAATGCCTTTGCCAGCTGCGCGGTGCGCGTTCCGATGGCTCCCATGCCGATAATGCCGAACGTTTTTCCCGAAAGCTCCAGCCCCACCAGGCCGGTTTTATCCTTTCCTGCGCGCACCGCCCGGTCACACTCGATGATGCGGCGGTACAGGCTCAGCGCCAGCCCGAACACCAGCTCCGACACCGCCGTATTGGAATACCCGGCACAGTTGCTCACCAAGATTCCCCTTTCCCGGCAGTAATCCATGTCCACATGGTCCACGCCCGTGAACGCGACAGAAATCATTTTCAGATTCGGGCAGCGTTCCATGACCTCCCTCCGGAAGGGAAGGTTGGAAAGGACCACAATGTCCGCATCCTTCGCCCGTTCCGCCAGTGCATCCGCATCTGTGACGCGCGTATCATACGCCTCAATTTCCACCCTGTCCGTCAGTTTTTCCTCCGCAAGAGCCAGGAGCTTTTCCTGCTCCACGCCCAGCGGCTCCAGAATGACCAGTTTCATGATCTGTTTTCCTCCTGTTTGTATTTTTTAAACTGCTTTATCAAAATTCCAGATTTTCCAGATATTTTTCATAAAAACCCGGTTCCCCGGCCAGGTTCATCACCTCTGCCTTCTTTTTCAGTTCCTGCGCCATCTCCGGCGCTTTACGGCGGCCGCCGTAAAGCGCCGCACCGAGCAGGGAGGTATTTCCCACCGCCCGCACTTTTCCTGACAGCCCCTGTGGAAACAGGCCGATCCGGGCGGCGCTTTCCACATCCAGAAAACGGCCGAAGCCCCCGGCAAGATATACCTCCTGTACTTCCTCACAGGAAACGCCGAGCCTTTTCATCAGAAGTTCCACTCCCGCACGGACCGCGGACTTGGCTGTCTGAAGCGCCCGGATATCCTGCTGGGTCACGCGAAGTTCTCCCTCCTGCCAGCCCTCATCAAACAGCTCCTCACACAAAAGCCCGGTGCGGTCCATTTTTTTCTCCCGAAGAAGACGCGCCAGAATCGCGATCATGTCCGTTCCCGGAACGTTCGCCCCGGCTCCGCCCTCAAAGGCCGGTCCCGCCGCCGTCGCCGTGCAGATCAGCCGTTTTCCGTTTCCGATGGCCATTTCTCCGTTTGTCCCCAGATCGATGAACAGACGGCACCGGGTATCCGTCGGGTCGCCGAAGCCGCAGGCCAAAAGCCCCGCCAGGATATCCGCCCCCACGAAAGCGGAAATTCCGGGAAGCAGGCGGATGGAGCTGGGAACGGCAGCATCCGCACGCGGGACATCCGGGGAAAACAGTTCCAGACGCTGCTCTTCCAGGCTGACCGGCCGGAAGGGATAACTGCCGAGGCCGCTCACATCAAGCCCCAGAAGCAGATGCTCCATCACCGTGTTTCCCGCCAGACAGATTTCTTCCGGAGGCCTTCCCGTTTTCTCCGTAATGTCCGTAATCAGCGCGCGCACAGCGCTTCCCGCCGCATCCCGGAGCGCGTCCGCTTCTCCCTGCCCGGCCGCCTGAATCCGGGAAACCACGTCGCTTCCCCATTCCCTCTGCGGATTCATCCGGCCCGCCTGCGCGAGGATATGCAGTCCGGCTCCCACTTTTTCTCCGTCCGCCGTTTTCCCGGAAAAGCCGCCGAAATCCCGCAGGGAACGGAGGGTCACCGCATTGGCGGCAATGGTGGTGGTTCCCAGGTCCATGGCAAGAAGATATGCTTCCTGCACGCCGCCCTTCCGCCGGGAACCCGCTGCCACACGGTCCGTCCCCGCATATCCGGCCACCACCTCCACCTGCTTCGGATGGACGAATTCCACCCGAATCCGGCAGTCTTTTTTTACCCGGTGTACACAGGCCAGCCGGACGCCGTCCCGAAGCTCCTGCGCGGTGAGCGCGTTTCTGTCCGCAGGCATGGGAAGCGGGGCGTCCCCGTCCAGGAACCGGATCCTGCAGCGCCCGCAACCGCCCTTCCCGTTACAGCAGACCAGAGAATAGCCATTTCCCTTCAAAAGCTGCAGAAAAAGCGCCCCCGCAGGCGCGGACAGTTTTCTTTCTTCCCTGTCTTCCGTCAGAACGGTGACTGTATGTTCAGACAAAACGGTTATTCTCCTCATCATAGGTATAGTCGATCTGCTTCATTTTTTCCAGAATTTCCTCCCGGTTCAGGTCCAGATCCTCACAGAGTGCATCCAGACTCCCGTAAAAATCCCGAAGCTTCAGATTCAAAAAGCTCAACAACATGACCGGATCCTGTGGCACCATACGCTTCCTCCTTTTCCGCCTCTCCTGGCGACAAAAATTTTTATCCGGCAAACGGACTTCCGTCCCCCTATTATATGTTTTTTTCCCTTTCCCCGCAAGCGCTTTGTTTGTGCTTCGTTTGTGCTCAGAAAGCGTGAAAATACTTGACATTTCTTCCCTCCGGATGATATCCTGTTATCAGTTGAAAGGGAGTAGTATCTTGTGCAATCAACACGCCCTGACCGGCTCATTGTGATCAACTCGGCAGCTTCATGGAGCCGGGCATGGTTGTACACTTTCCGGATGGAAGGAACGAGACTTTCGGCATCTGCCGGGGTCTTTTTTTTGTATGACGGAGGCTTCCTTTTCCGTCATACTTTGCAGGAACAAGCCTCTTCCGTCAGAGACCTCCTCTGAGCAAAGGGTTCCCTTTGGGCAAAAACCTTCTTCGCTTCACATCCAGGGGGGAGATGTGTACGGTACAGATTTACGCCTGGACAAATTCTACACAGGAAAGGAAAAGAGACGTATGGATTTCAGTTTCATCTACGAAGGATTACTATCCATCACCCCGCAGCAGGTCGTCATGTATGTGGTCGGCGCGCTGCTCATCTATCTGGCCATTAAGAAGGAATATGAGCCTTCTCTGCTTCTGCCGATGGGATTCGGAGCCATTCTGGTTAATCTCCCTCTTTCGGGCGTGATCAACCAGGAGATGGCCGGCATCGGAGAGGTAACGGGCGTTGTGGAATGGCTGTTCAACGTGGGAATCGAAGCCTCCGAGGCAATGCCGATCCTTCTTTTCATCGGTATCGGCGCAATGATCGATTTCGGTCCCCTGCTTTCCCAGCCGGTTATGTTCCTGTTCGGAGCTGCCGCGCAGTTCGGTATCTTCTTCGCAATCTGCGCTGCCGCGCTCATGGGCTTTGATCTGAAGGACGCTGCCTCCATCGGTATCATCGGCGCGGCCGACGGCCCCACCTCCATCCTGGTTTCCCAGGTGCTCGGCTCCAATTATGTAGGACCGATCGCGGTTGCCGCTTATTCCTACATGGCTCTGGTGCCTATCGTACAGCCCTTTGCCATCAAGCTTGTTACCACGAAGAAGGAGCGCAGAATCCGCATGGCTGCCAAGCCCTCAAGGCCGGTTTCCAAGACCACAAGGATCCTGTTCCCCATCATCGTAACCTTTATCGTCGGACTGATCGCTCCCTCCTCCGTATCCCTGGTGGGCTTCCTGATGTTCGGTAACCTCCTTCGGGAATGCGGCGTTCTGGACAATCTCTCCGATACCGCACAGACAAGTCTTGCGAACCTGATCACCCTGCTTCTTGGAATCACCATTTCCTTCAGCATGCGCGCGGATCAGTTCGTACGTTTCGATACCATCCTGATCATGGTCATCGGCCTGCTGGCTTTCGTATTCGATACCATCGGCGGAGTTCTATTTGCCAAGATCATAAACCTGATCCTGAAGATCATGAACAAGCCTCTGCTCAATCCGATGATCGGAGCTTCCGGTATCTCCGCTTTCCCCATGTCGGCGCGTGTAGTTCAGAAGCTCGCCATGAAGGAAGATCCCGGAAATATCCTGATCATGCAGGCAACGGGTGTCAATGTATCCGGTCAGATCGCTTCCGTTATCGCGGGCGGACTGGTAATCAGCCTGGTAACCTCTTATCTGTAAATCGATGGGGCGTATTTGAACCGTAAAACTTATCGCTCGCATTTGAAAGGAGAAACGCTATGGCACCAAATATGGAAGTTTTCAAAATTGCCCTCTCCATCATGGCGCAGGGTATGGTAGGCATCTTTGTGGTTATCGCCATCATCAGTCTGATCGTAGCCCTGATGGGATGGATCGGAGCAAACACCGGGAAAAAGGACGACAAGAAAACGGGCGCATAAAATCCCCTGTTTTCGAAAATCTCCGGTTGAAATAAAAAAGTGTGCGCCCTGATGCGGTACGTATCATGCGCCTGCCGGACGTACCAATCGCGCGATAAGCACAGCGCACGGCAAAGCCGTTCGCTGTACCGGGCAGTTCGCAGCATAGCTTATCGCGCAGCAAAAAGGAACCGCGGAAAAATGTTTTCCGAAGGTTCCTTTCTATTTTCAGATATCTTCCATCCATTCATAGGCGATCCGGGGGCTTCCGTCTGCCACATGGATGATGCCGCAGCGGACGAAGCCGTGCTTTTCAATGAGGTGCTGCATAATCCGGTTGTCCTCGTGGGTATCAATGCGGATATGACCGATCTGTTCCCTGCACCAGGCAAGGCATTCGGCAAACACACCCGTCTCCTGTCCGTTTCCGGCCATACGGTGGATCGTTCCGTAAGGCGTATTAAGCTTCCAGCCTCCGCCCTCGATTTTCTCATAAGTGGGATCTTCTCCCACCGGAAAGGCGAAAACGCCGCAGATCTTTTCGTCTCTTTCGCACAGATACAGCCGTTCCTTCCGGATATCCTCCTCCAGCACGTTCTGTGCCGGGGAGGTATTTCCCCACTGCCTGGGATTTCCATGCTCTGCCATAAACCGGCGGGCCTGCTCATAAATCTTCAGGATGACCGGCATATCCTCCGGAAGGGCTTTTCGTATCATGTGTCCTCCTCCCGGCGCGCCGGGCGCCTCACGCCTGCTTCGCAGCGGTCAGGCTGCCGTTTTTCACATCGATCAGAATGGTATCTCCCTCGTCCACCGCATCCTGCAGGATCAGCTTCGCGGCAAGGGTTTCCACATTCTTCTGAATGTAACGCTTCAGCGGCCTTGCACCGTATGCCGGGTCATAAGCGTTGTCCACCACAAACTGTCTCGCCTCCGGCGTCAGCTCCAGATGCAGATCCCTGTCGGAAAGACGCTTATTCAGGTCGTCCACAATGAGCTGTATGATGCCGCCGATATCGTCCTTCGTCAGCGGATGGAACATAATGATCTCATCCAGCCGGTTCAGGAATTCCGGACGGAACCGGCTTCGAAGCTCCGTCATTACTGCGTTTTCCGCCTCTTCCGTGATGGTTCCGTCGTTTCCGATACCCTCCAGCAGGTAATTCGCGCCGATATTCGAGGTCATGATCAGGATCGTGTTCTTGAAGTCCACCGTCCTGCCCTGGGAGTCGGTGATCCGCCCGTCGTCCAGCACCTGAAGAAGCACGTTGAACACATCGGGATGGGCCTTCTCAATCTCATCAAACAGCACCACGGAGTAGGGCTTTCTTCTCACCGCTTCGGTGAGCTGTCCGCCTTCTTCATAACCCACATATCCGGGCGGCGCTCCGATCAGCCTGGAAACGGAATATTTCTCCATATACTCGCTCATGTCGATGCGGACCATGTTCTTTTCATCGTCGAACAGGGCCTCCGCAAGCGCCTTTGCAAGCTCCGTTTTGCCCACGCCCGTGGGGCCGAGGAACATGAAGGAGCCGATGGGTTTGGTGGGATCCTTGATACCCGCTTTGGAGCGGATGATGGCCTCCGTCACCTTTTCCACGCCCTCGTCCTGGCCGATTACCCTTTTGTGGAGCTCCTCGTCCAGATGCAGGGTCTTGCTGCGCTCACTTTCGGTCAGCTTGGCAACGGGGATTCCGGTCCAGCGGGAAATGATCCTCGCGATCTCATCCTCGCTGACGCTCTCATGCACCAGAGAAAGGTCTTCATTCTTCACCTTTTCCTCTTCCACTTCGAGCTCCTTCTTCAGGCCGGGAAGCTGTCCGTAGCTCAGTTCCGCCGCCTTTTCCAGATCTCCTTCCCGCTGGGCGATCTCAATCTGGCTGTTCACCGCGTCGATCTGCTCCCTCAGTCTGGAAAGCTTATCCACGCTTGCCTTTTCATTATCCCACTGGGCCTTGCGGTTCTGGAAATTCTCCTTCAGCTCCGCCAGCTCCTTCTGCAGGTCGGCAAGCCGCTCCTGGCTCAGACGGTCCTCTTCCTTCTTCAGGGCCGCTTCCTCGATTTCCAGCTGCATGATCTTTCTCTGCAGCTCATCCAGCTCCGTCGGCATGGAATCCATCTCGGTCTTGATCAGGGCGCAGGCCTCGTCCACCAGGTCGATGGCCTTATCCGGCAGGAACCGGTCGGAAATATAACGGTTAGAAAGCACAGCCGCGCTCACCAGCGCATTGTCCATGATTTTCACACCATGATATACCTCGTAGCGCTCCTTCAGACCGCGCAGGATGGAAATGGTGTCCTCCACCGTAGGCTCATCCACCTGTACCGGCTGGAAACGTCTTTCCAGAGCAGCGTCCTTCTCGATGTACTGCCGGTATTCATCCAGAGTGGTGGCGCCGATACAGTGCAGCTCGCCTCTTGCCAGCATGGGCTTGAGCATGTTTCCGGCGTCCATGCTGCCCTCCGTCTTGCCTGCGCCCACGATGGTGTGCAGCTCATCGATGAACAGGATGATCTGCCCGTCGCTGTTCTTCACATCCTCCAGCACGGCCTTCAGACGCTCTTCAAACTCGCCCCGATACTTGGCTCCCGCCACCAGCGCGCCCATGTCCAGAGAAAAAATCTTCTTATCCTTCAGCCCCTGCGGCACGTCGCCCCGCACGATCCTCTGCGCAAGGCCCTCCACCACGGCTGTCTTGCCCACGCCGGGCTCGCCGATCAGAACCGGGTTGTTCTTGGTCTTTCTGGACAGGATACGGATGACGTTACGGATCTCCGCGTCCCTGCCGATCACCGGATCCAGCTTCTGGTTTCTGGCCTTCTCCACCAGATCCTCGCCGTATTTTTCCAGCGTATCATAGGTGGCCTCCGGATTGTCGCTGGTCACTCGCTGGTTTCCCCGCACGGTGGAAAGCGCCTGCAGAAACCGCTCTCTGGTGATGCCGTACTCGTTCCAGATGGCCTTGATCTCCTTATTGGGATGGCGGATCATGGACAGGAACAGATGCTCCACGGAAACGTATTCGTCTCCCATCTGCTTCGCCTCGTCCTCCGCCGAGGTCAGGACCACGTTCAGGTCCTTTCCCACATATACCTGGCCGCCCTGCACCTTCACGCGCTTTGCGACCGCTTCCTCCGCTCTGTTTACAAAATGCTCCTTCTGAATTCCCATTTTCTCAATCAGCTTTAAGATCAGGCTGTCTTCTATGGTAAGGAGGCCGTAGAGCAGATGTTCTTCT
>CAJFMW010000026.1 GCA_904392525.1 uncultured Eisenbergiella sp. | reverse complement strand
GTCCATGTAGATGATGAATTTATAATTGCGGTTCTTGATCTGGGCGATCACGTCATTCAGATCCCGAAACTGATGCCGGTATACCTCAATGATACGCAGACCCCTGTCGTAGTATTCGTTGGCGATCGCCTTGATGCTGGAGGATTTTCCGGTTCCCGCATCTCCGTAGAGCAGACAGTTGTTCGCCTTTCTGCCAGAGACAAAGGCTTCCGTATTTTCCACCAGCTTCTTCTTCGCCGTCTCATAACCCACCAGATCGGAAAGCTTTACATGCGCAATGTTCAGAATCGGCTCGATCACCACCGCTTCCGCTCCGTCCTCCGTCCTTCTGTGCCCGATGCGGAATGCCTTATGAAGCCCAAACTTACCCACGCCGTACTCCCGGTAGAATTCCGTCAGCCGTTCCTTCATCTCCTCCGCCGAGGAAGCGGCTGCGAGCCGCGCCGCCAGCGTACAGATCCGGTCCCGGATGCGGGTATTGTATACCCGGCTTTCCTGTTCGTTTCCCTCATAGGAGAGCACCTGACCGAACTCGGGAACCTGAAGCGCGCGGGAAACCGCCGCAAAATCAAAGGTGAACAGCTCCCGGAAAATGGCGATGTCGTGAAGCACGGCCGCGTTGACCGTTCCCTCCACCGCCCCGCGGATCTCACAGGCGCGGCTGTAGCTGTTTTCATGATTCACCAGAAGATTGCTCAGATAGCAGTGCCACAGATTGCCGTAAAAGCCGTGGCTCCCGCCGAGCTCCAGAAGGCCGCCCATGCAGGCGTACAGCTTCGTGCGCGCCTTCCTGCTTTTCTCCTGAAAATGGCGGGAAATCCAGGCCATCTCCGATAGGAGCTTCCCGTCCTGTCCGAAATCTCTGTATACCATCAGTTCTTTTTCTCTCATCCCGCTTCATCCTTTCCCTGTGTCTGAACAGCGTTTTCGCATTTTTCCCGACGCATCAATAATTTCCAAGAATCCGCATATTCCTCGCTTCATCCCGCAGGCCGCGCAGGGCGTTCTTCACCGCGCTGTCCTCCAGATTTCCGTCGAAGTCGATGAAAAACCGGTATTCCCAGTTTCTTCCCTCGATGGGGCGGCTTTCGATCTTGGTCATATTCAGGTTGTTGTAGATGAAATGAGAGAGCATGTGATACAGCGATCCGCTTTCGTTGGGAACCTCGAAACAGATGCTGATCTTCTTCGCCTCTTTCAGGAAAATCTTCTGGTTGGTGATGATGATGAACCGGGTGGAATTGGTAGCGGACTGATTCACCGGTTTTTTCAGCACCTCAAGCCCATAAACCTTTCCCGCATACTCTCCCGCGATGGCGGCCTGGCTCCGGTCGCCGTCATCGGCCACCTTTCTGGCGGCAAAGGCGTTGTTGGGAAGGCTGATCTGCTTCCACTCATGCTCAGAAAGGAAGCGGGCGGACTGCATCAGGGACTGGGGATGGGAATAAACGGTTTTGATCTCCTCCATCTTCGTGCCGGGAAGCCCCAGCAGACAGTGCTCGATTTTGATGATCTGCTCGCCCACGATGTAGTTTTCAAATTCCACCAGCAGATCATAGATTTCGTTCACGATCCCCGCCGTGGAATTTTCAATGGGAAGCACCGCAAAATCCGCGCTGCCCTCCTCAATGGCGCAGAACGCATCCCGGAAGGTGTCCACATGAAAACTGTTGATGCCTTCTCCGAAATACTGAATCATCGCCGCCTGAGAAAAGGCGCCCTCCGCACCCTGGAACACCACACGTGTTCGGTCCATTTCCAGAGAGTCCACCGGGATGAAGGGAAGGCGTCCGAGACTTCCCTTTTCCGTCAGGATCTGATACTGCAGCTTTCTGCTCATGGACATGATCTGCTCAAACAGCTCTCCCACTCCCGTCCGATTGAAATCGGTATGGGTCATGGCCTGCACCGACGCGATCTTTTCCTTCTCCCGCGTCGGGTCAAACACCTTCCTGCCCGTTTCGATCTTATACCTTGCCACCTGCCCGGAAATCTCCATCCGCTTCTCAAACAGGTCTACAATCTGTTCGTCCACCGCGTCGATCTGCGCTCTCAGTTCCTGTAAGTCCATAGCTCCTCCGTTCCGGCGGGGACGGCCCCGGCCGCACCCTGCCAATTATCGTATCTCTTTTTTCATCATCCCGCAACGAATCGGGACAGAATTTTACATAGATTTCACATTACAGTTCACTCGTCCGCCTGAGGCAGGCATCTGCCGTGCTCGCACGAGCAGATGCCTGCCTCTGAGCGGACGAAGGGCACTCGCTCTATCGTGCCGCGCCACTCTATGAGCAAGAAATCGCTGAAAGCGATTTCTAGAAAAACCTTCGGTTTTTCAGCGCGCTGCGCGGCTTTGCGAATGGCGCGGGTGAACTGCTTCACATCCTTTTTGCCGTCACATGAACCTCGCCGTTCTTTTCCAGCTCCCGCAGAAGGGCAATGACCGTCCTTCTGCTCACCGGATGCACCAGCCCCGGCGCGATGTCGCAGAGGGGCTTTAGCACGAAATCCCGGTTTTCCATGTCCGGATGGGGCACGATCAGGCGGGGCGACGTGAGGATGCGGTCTTCATAAAAAAGGAGATCCAGATCCAGCGTCCGGGGGCCCCAGTGCACCTTTCTCTCCCTTCCTGCCTCCTGCTCCAGCGACTGCAGAAGATCCAGAAGCGGCTCCGGCTCCAGCAGGGTCCTGACCTTCATGACCGTGTTGAGAAATTCTCCCTGCTCCACGCCGCCGTAAGGCGTGGTGGTGTATACCGGCGCCGTCTCTTCCACCCGGCAGAAGGGATGTGCGTTCACTCCGTCGATTCCCATTTTGAGGAGGGCCTCCCGGTCTCCCAGATTGGAGCCCAGCGCCACATAAGCGGTGTGCCACCCGCGCCGGATGCGCACCGCCGCATCCTCGAAGGGAAGGGGAATCGGCGCCTGCGGCTTATGAAGCGTCAGCTCCAGGCTCTCGACCGCCGGAAAGGACAGCAGGATCTCTCTTGCCGTCCGCTCCGCCGCCGCCTCGATCAAAAGACAGGTTTCCTCCGTCATGACCTGCGTTATCTTTTCGCAGACCGCGCCGTAATCGGTGGAAAGGTTCAGGTCATCCTTCTCCCCTGCCTCCTGCAGCCTGGTATTCAGGACGGCATCCACAATAAAACTCTGCCCCAGCTTCCTTTCCTCTTCAAATACGCCGTGTCTGGCGTAGATTCTCAGTCCCTTGATCCTGATCTGATCCATAACGCTCTTCCCCTTTTTCTCATCGTTCATATTCCGCGATGGCCTCCGCCATCCGGACCGCACGCACATTCTCCTTCACATCGTGCACCCGCACATGGGAGCAGCCGGAAAGCACCGCAAACACCGTGGTCACAAGCGTGCCCTCCAGCCGTTCGGTAACCGGCACATCCAGCGTCAGCCCGATCACCGATTTCCGGGACGCGCCCAGAAGCACCGGGCGGCCGAGTTCACGCAGGTCTCCCAGATTGGCCATCACCTCCAAGTTCTGCTCTTTTGTTTTGGCAAAGCCCACGCCGGGATCCAGAATGATATGCTCCCTTTTCATCCCCGCCCGTTCGGCAATGGCAAGGGTCTCCTGCAGATCTGCCTTCAGCTCCGGAAGGAAATCCCCATATTCCGCCTGCCTGCGGTTGTGCATCAGGCAGCAGGGCAGGCCGCTCTCCGCGAGAAAAGCCGCCATCTGTCCTTCATCGTATTTCAGGCCCCAGATATCGTTGATCAGATCCGCTCCTGCCTGCGCTCCCGCACGGGCCACTTCATATTTATAGGTATCCAGGGAGACCGGAACGTCAAACCTGGCCTTCACCGCCTCGATCACCGGCGCCACCCGCTCGATCTCCTCTTCGTCGGAAATCTGCACGTGTCCAGGCCTGGTGGATTCTCCGCCGATGTCCAGTACGTCCATTCCCTCCTGAACCATTCTCTCCACCTGGCGCAGCGCAGCATCCAGCCGGTCATATTTTCCGCCGTCCGAAAAGGAATCCGGTGTCACATTCAGAATTCCCCAGATGTAAGTCCTGCCGCTGTCCAAAAATTCTTTATTGCCAATACGCATTGTTGTTTTATTCCTTTTCCGTTTTTTCGTTCCCGGTCACAGCCGGATCTTCCAATTCTTTTTTTCCTCCGGCCAGTCGCATTCCGCTTTTGCCTTACAGGAAAAGCAGCTTCTGCTCAGCTTGTCGGCCCGGTAGAGCAGCCCGGTCAGCCCGGCGGCTTCTGCGCTTTTGGGATTCCGGTGTTCCCGGATGGCCGCAAGAATGCCTGCACGTTCCTCTTCCGCAAATCCGCATTCCACAAGAATCTGCGGCGCGATCTGCGCGCTGGCCTTTTCATGGGGCGTTCCATCTTCATACTGTCGCCATCTGCCGCAGTCGTGAAGCAGGGCCGCCGCGTAGATGAGCTCCTGCCCCACTGCGGCCTCTTCCTGAAGATTCAATATCCAGGCAATGCGCGCCACATCCAGAAAATGCGCCATATCATGCCGGCAGAAGCGTCTGTCTTTCTCCGCCGTCTCATTTTTTCTCAGGCATTCCTGATAACCGTCATGCTCCAGAATCCGATTCACCCGTTCCATCCGCTTCCTCCTGCCGCTGTCCATTGTCGAAGCAGTGCGGGCTGACCCGCATCCGCCCCCATTCTCATACGCCCAGCATGCGGTAAAAGCTCTCCCGCAGTCCGGCATCCTCTTCAAAAGCCCCCCGCATGGCCACCGTCACCGTTTTGCTGCCGGGTTTTTTGATGCCCCGCATGGTCATGCACATATGCTCCGCCTCTAGAAGCACCATGGCTCCCTTCGGATGCAGGTTCTCCATCAGCGCGTCCGCCACCTGCGCGGTGAGCCGCTCCTGCAGCTGCAGCCGTCTCGCATACACCTCCACGGTACGGGCCAGCTTGCTTAAGCCTGCCACCCGGCCGTCCGGCAGATAGGCCACATGCGCCTTTCCGAAAAAGGGAAGCATGTGGTGTTCACAGATGGAATAAAAGGTGATGTCCTTTTCCAGAACGATTCCCGACTCGGTCACTTCAAACTGTCTGGAAAGCGGCTCCGCCGCATCCTGGTCCATCCCCGCGAACAGCTCCTCATACATCCGCGCGATCCGCTGCGGCGTTTCCAGAAGCCCTTCCCGCTCTGTATCCTCTCCGATTCCCTCCAGAAGGAGACGGACTCCCTCCTCAATTTTTTCTTTGTTTACCATGATTTCCTCCATTCTGAAGTGTCTCCAAAGCTGTGCTTCCCAGGAGCTTTCTCTGAAAGGACAGGGAGCCGAAGGCCACGACAACGCCGTCCTTTCCCGCAAGGAGCCTTGCCAGCTCCGCCGCCTCCTGCGGGCTGTCCGCCGCCGTCACATTCGCGCAGTACGGCCTGACCAGGTCCGCCAGAAGAAGCGGCGGCATGGAACGGGGATTCTCACTGTCCGAGGTGGTGATCACCGCTGACGGAGCGTCACAGGTGAGACGGACGATCTTTTCCGCCTCCTTGTCCATTAATATTCCCATTATATAGACGATTCTCCGATTTGTAAAATAAAACCGGACCGATTCCATCAGTCGTCGTGCTCCGTCCTCATTGTGCGCCCCGTCCACCACGAACAGCGGCTTCCCCTCAAGCACCTGAAAACGGCCGGGCCAGGCGGCTTCCGAAAGCCCCTGCCTTACCTTTTCCTCCGAAACCGGAAATCCTGTTTCCGAAAGCGCCCGGAGCGCCTCCAGCGCCAGAACGGCATTGTCGATCTGCCAGGTTCCCACCAGAGAAATGGACAGATTTTTCAGACCGCCGTAGGAGAAACGCTGCCCCTTCAGGCTGCGCCGGATTCCGGAAGCCTTCTCCGGGTCTGCCACCACAAGCGAACAGCCTTTTTCCTCACATGCCGACCGGATCACCTCCATGGCTTCCTGCGGCTGTTTCAGGCTCACTACCCGGCTGCCCGGCTTGATGATTCCGGCCTTTTGTGCGGCGATCTTTCCAAGGGTATCTCCCAGCGCGCCCATGTGATCCATGCTGATGGAAACAAGCACGCAGACCAGAGGCGCCGGGATCACGTTGGTCGCATCCTCCAGACCGCCCATTCCCGTCTCCAGCACCACAATGTCGCAGCCCTTTTCCTGAAGCCAGAGAAAGGCCAGCGCCGTTTCCACTTCAAAATAAGTGGGATGCGGGAAGCCCTCCGCCGCAAGCTCTTCCGCCGCCCGGCTCACCCGTTCCATATATCTTGCGTATTCCGTTTTGGCAATCATTTTCCGGTTCACCTGAAAGCTCTCCCGAGGCTCCAGCACCGCCGGAGAGGAATAGGTCCCGGTCCGATATCCTGCCCGTGTGAGCACGGAGGAGAGCATGGCGAGCACGCTGCCTTTGCCGTTTGTGCCCGCGATGTGGACATATTTCAACTTTTCCTGTGGATTTCCCAGCTTTTCCAGAAGCCTTCTGATGCTGTCAAGTCCCGGAACAATACCGTATTGTTTGCACCCTTCTACATATTCCAACGCTTCCTGATAATTCATGTTTTTCTCCAATTCCGTTTTTGAACATCCGTCTTTCTGACGGCAGATTTCCAGGGATAAAAATAAAAAAAACGGATACACTGTCCGTATGCGGAAATTATTTCAAAATTTTATCAAATGCGGCATCCTTGGCTGGTGCCTGGAAATTTCATTCACTGCCCTGAACGCCCTGCGCAGAAGGGACTATACCCTGCGGGGCGTCACCTCTCTGTGGATGTTTCCCATCTACGGAGCCGGCTGTCTTCTTACGCCTTTTTTCCGTCTGTTCCACCGCCTGCACTGGACAGTGCGCGGCAGTATCTACGCCGCGCTCATCTTCGCTGCCGAATATGTATCCGGAAGCCTGCTCTGGAAAAAGGATCTCTGTCCCTGGGACTATGAAAAGGCCCGCTGGAACGTGAGCCGTCTCATACGGCTGGACTATTTCCCCTGCTGGGCCGCCACAGGCCTTTTGATGGAACGCGCAACGAGGGACGCAGGACGCGTCCCCCGACATTGAAGCCGCGGCCACCCTGCGGATGTCGTACCCGGATGGCCCGTCAGTTATTCTGCGCTGCGGCCTGCTCCTGTGCCGCCAGCTTATCCCGTTCCATTTTCTTCATGGTAAACCGGTAAGCAATGAAAAGGAAGATTCCGGCGAAGCACCAGGCGCTGGCATTCGCCAGGCATACGCCCTCGTAACTTAAGAGGCTTGCGGCAATAACAGCGAGCACCGCGCGGCTTAACAGCTCTACCACGCCGCCCATCATGGGCATGAGCGCATAGCCGCAGCTCTGCATCACATTCCGGTAAATATAGATCATGCCAAGCGGGATGAAAAACGCGCCGCAGATCACAATATAGGTTCTCGCGTAGACGAGCACCTCGTCAATATTTTCAGATACAAACAGCCGGATAATCCATGGAAGAGCAAACTGCACAGCCACATAAATGAACACGGCATAAACAGCCGAAATCCAGAACGCGATCCGGCTTCCCGTTTTAATTCTGTCCAGATCGTTAACGCCCCTGTTCTGGCCGCAATAGGTCGCCATGGTCATTCCCATCGCCACAAACACCTGTGTCACCAGCTGTTCCACCTTGCAGGCCGCCGTATAGGCCGCAATGACCGTGGATCCCAGCAGGTTCAGAGCCGCCTGCACCATGATGGTTCCCACCGCCGTAATGGAGAACTGCAGCGCCATGGGAAGGCCCACGGATATCTGGTTCCTCACACACCAGGGGTCCAGCCGGAAGTGATCCTTTCTCAGAGAAAGCACCGGCACCTTTTTGATCATATAAATCAGGCACAGTGCGCCGGAAATCCCCTGGGAGGCCACCGTTGCAATAGCCGCGCCCGCAACGCCCATATGGAAATTGATGATCAGAACCAGATCCCCGACCACGTTGATGGCTGCGGAAAGAATCAGGAAATACAGCGGAACTTTACTGTTTCCCACCGCCCGCAGAATGCTGGAAAGCAGGTTATAGAGAACGGAACAGGCCATTCCCCAGCAAATGATCAGAATGTAGGTCTTTGACATCTGCATAATGTCCTCCGGGGTCTGCATCACGCCAAGCAGCCAGTCCATGATCAGCACGCTCACCGCCGTCATCACGATGGTGACAATCACAGAAAGGACGGCGGCATTTCCCACGCTCTTCTTCATTCCTTCCATATCGCCTGCCCCGAACCGCTGCGCGGTCTGTACCGTAAAGCCGGTGGTCAGCCCCTGCAGAAACCCCAGGATCAGAAAGGAGATCGTGCCTGTGGCTCCCACCGCAGCCAGCGCCTGCACGCCCACAAAACGGCCCACAATCACTGTGTCCGCCAGATTATAAAGCTGCTGAAACAGATTTCCGAGAATGATCGGAATGATAAATTTTACAATCAGCCTGAAAGGGCTGCCCTTTGTCATATCCAGTTCCATTGTCCGTAACGCTTCCTTCTGTTTTATTTTTTTCAGACTTTACAGATTGCCGTCTTCCGCGTCCGTTTCCTCCGCTCCGATATCCAGCATATTCATGGTTCTTCTGCGCCTGCGCGCCTTTTCCGAAGCTTCCAGGATAAAATTCTTGACCGAACGGGCATTCTTCACATTCTGGATCAGCAGGGTCGGGCTTGTGGTGTCGCCCGTAAAGCACCGCACCGTCCCAAGGCCGAAAATGCGCTGCGGCAGGGACTCCAGCAGTTCCACGTCCTGCACCTTATACATGTAGCAGTCGTTTTCCTTCTTATTTAAGAAGCCTTCCGACACCGTAATCATATCCTCCCCTACCGTGTAAACCGTAAAGGTAAAGGGAAGTCCAAAGAAAAGCCAGCGTTTTCTCTCACGAAATTGAATTTCTCCGTTTATTCTTTCGTCCATCTAAACTTCCTTTCCGAAGCGCATACGCTCTCCCAAGCCCATTGATTCGTGTAGATTATAATCTATCTCCTGCTCTTTTGCAAAGGTTTTCTACAGGATTTTCATTCTGCGTCTTCCGGCTCTTGCAACCGCCTGCCTCCTGTGCTATAATGGCACGAAAGCAAACGGAAAACGTGTCGGGAGAGACAAAATGAGGACAAGCGCAGGACGCCTTAATTGCAGAAATTCAAGCTGAAATCGAAGGGATTTTCTTTCTCTTCGATTTTATTTTGCGCGATAAGCCCGACAGGCGGCCGCATGGATGAACAAGCCTGTTTGCGCAGACATGCGGACATCCGCTGCCGTTTTCTTTAAGGACAAGGAAGGAGACAAAACATGAGACATTTGATGAACCCTCTTGATTTTTCCATAGAGGAGCTGGACAGGCTGTTTGAGCTCGCTGCCGATATTGAAAAGAATCCGGCTGCCTTCTCGCACGCCTGTGCGGGGAAAAAGCTAGCTACCTGCTTCTATGAGCCCAGTACCAGAACCCGGCTGAGCTTTGAGGCCGCCATGCTGAATCTTGGCGGAAGCGTGCTCGGCTTCTCCGATGCGGCATCCTCCTCCGCCTCCAAAGGGGAAAGCGTTGCTGACACCATCCGCATCATTTCCTGCTATGCGGATATCTGCGCCATGCGCCATCCCAAAGAGGGCGCTCCCATGGTCGCAGCATCCTTTTCCGGCATCCCCGTCATCAATGCAGGCGATGGCGGTCATCAGCATCCCACCCAGACGCTGACGGATCTGATGACCATCCGCAGCCTGAAGGGACGGCTGAACCATCTGACGGTCGGTCTGTGCGGCGACCTGAAATTCGGACGCACCGTACATTCCCTCATCAATGCCCTCTCCAGATATGATAACATCCGGTTCATTTTCATCTCTCCGGAAGAGCTTCGCGTTCCTGACTATGTCATCGAGATGCTGAAGGAGAAAAACATTCCCTACGAAGAGGTCATCCGCCTGGAAGACAGCCTGCCGCAGCTGGATCTTCTGTACATGACCCGGGTACAGCGGGAACGCTTCTTTAATGAAGAGGACTACGTCCGCCTGAAGGATTTCTATATTCTGGACAAAGCGAAACTGAGCCTTGCTCCTGCGGATATGCTCATCCTGCATCCCCTTCCCAGGGTGAACGAAATTTCCGTGGATGTGGACGATGATCCCCGCGCTGTCTACTTCAAACAGGCGCAGTACGGCGTATATGTCCGCATGGCTCTGATTCTTACCCTGCTCGGACTTGCGGACAAAAACGCGTAAAAAGTGTGCGCCCTGATGCGGTACGCATCATGCGCATCCACAGCGGAGCGTCTTTTTTTATACGATAGGGAACAAAGTTTCCTATCGTATAAAAAAACTCCGTCCTTTGAGGCTGTGATTTGTGCCGGAGCGTCACAAATCGCCCTGACAGCCCTGACAGCCAACGCTCCGGAATGGAGAAAGAATATGTTAAATGTAGGAAAAATTGAAGAGGGCTTCGTGCTCGATCATATCAAAGCCGGAAAAAGCATGTCCATCTACCATCATCTGCAGCTGGACAAGCTGGACTGTCCTGTCGCCATCATCAAAAATGCCCGAAGCAACAAGATGGGCAAAAAGGACATTCTGAAGGTGGAATGTGACATCAACACCCTCGACCTGGATGTGCTGGCAGTCATCGACCACAATATCACCGTGAACGTCATCAAGAACGGTGAAATCGTCACCAAAAAAGCGCTGTCGCTTCCAAAAGAAATTAAAAATGTCATTCACTGCAAAAACCCCCGCTGTATCACTTCCATCGAACAGGGGCTGCCGCACATCTTCGTGCTGGCCGATGAAAAGAAGGAAGTATACCGCTGCAAGTACTGCGAGGAGAAATTTGACAGGAGATCTCTGTAAGGAACTCTGATACAAAAAACGGATGCCCGCTTCGCGGCATCCGCTTTTTATGCGCACCTGCCGATGCGCATTCCTATTCGTACAGCTTCACAAGATCCCGGAACAGCCGCTCCATCCGCTCCGCCTTCTCCTCCGGCAGCTGGCGGGTAATTCCCTCCGGTATGACAACCGGCTGTTCTCCGGCAAGCAGCCACGTCAGGCTCATATCCATCCGTTCATGAACCAGAATCAGGCGCTCTATGGACAGGCGTCTGTTTCCCCTTTCAATTTCGCCATAGAAGGTCTCCGACATTTCCAGAAGATCCGCCGCTTCCTTCTGTGTCATTCCCAATTCTTCCCTGCGCAGTCTCAGCCTGTCTCCGATTTCCACAAGAAGTCCCGTTGCCGCCATACCGTTTCCTCCCCGTCTGCCGTCGTCAGACAGCATTTTCAACATCCACGAACCAGCGGTTCGTATTTCTTCTTTATTTCAGTCTCTATGATACAGATCTCTGGTATAAACCTTCTCCTTATATGGCTCAAGCTCGGAGGCATACCGGTTCGCCACGATCACATCACTGGCCGCCGCAAATTCATCAAAGCTCCGGACCACTCTGGAACCGAAAAAGGCCTCATCCTTAAGCGTGGGCTCGTAGAGTATGACCTCGGCTCCCTTTCCCTTCAACCGCTTCATTACACCCTGAATGGAGCTCTGACGGAAATTATCGGAATCCGTTTTCATGGTAAGGCGATATATGCCGACCGTGACCGTTCTGCTGCTTTTCCCGCTTCCATCAAAGCCCGCCTTATCCAGAATCCGCTCCGCGATGAAGTCCTTTCTGGTCCGGTTGGCGTCTACGATGGCCTCAATAATGTTTTCCGGCACATCCTGATAATTGGCAAGAAGCTGCTTTGTATCCTTTGGAAGACAGTACCCGCCATAACCAAAGGAGGGATTGTTATAATGCGTCCCGATTCTGGGATCCAGGCAGACGCCTTCGATGATCTGCCGGGTATTCAGGCCGCGCACCTCCGCGTAGGTATCCAGCTCATTAAAAAAGCAGACGCGCAGCGCCAGATAGGTATTTGCAAAAAGCTTCACCGCCTCCGCTTCCGTGGAATGGGTGATCAGCGTCGGGATATCCTCCTTAATGGCGCCCTCCTTCAGAAGCTCCACAAACCGTTCGGCATCCTCCCGTCTTTCCTCATGATCTGCCGGAATGCCGACGATGATGCGGGAAGGATAGAGATTGTCATACAGCGCATGGCCCTCTCGCAAAAACTCCGGGCTGAACAGAATACGGTCCGTCCCGTATTTTTCACGAACAGAAGCGGTATAGCCCACGGGAACCGTGGATTTTACAATCATGATAGCCTTCGGATTCACACGGAGCACCGTTTCGATCACCGCCTCCACAGAGGAGGTATCAAAATAGTTCTTCTTCGGATCGTAATTGGTCGGCGTGGAAATGATGACAAAATCCGCCTCTCCATACGCCTTATCGCCATCCAGAGTGGCGGTCAGATCAAGTTCCTTCCCGGCAAGGTATTCTTCGATCTCCTTATCCCGGATCGGCGACCTGCGCTGATTGATCATATCCACCTTTTCCGGAAGGACATCCACCGCCCAGACCCGGTTGTGCTGTGCCAGCAGGATCGCGTTGCTTAAGCCGACGTAGCCGGTTCCGGCAATGGCTATGGTAAGTTTTGGTTCCATGGGTTTTCCTCTTTTCTGCCGCCGGAGGCGGCATTGAATTAGTATGATTATATCGCAGCTGTCGATAAGACGTCAATCTGTTCGGGAAATTTCTCTGCATTTTTTGCCGCAACAAAAAACAGGCCCGCCATACCGGAGCATTACCGGCATGGCGGGCCTGTTTTCTATGAAAAATATTGTTTATATTTTTCAGGCAAAAGGATTCTCGGACGGATACAGCATACCCTTCGGCTGGTTGAAGTTAATCTCGTCAAGCTCCACACCGATGTACTTGAATACCTCGTACAGAGCCTTTCCATAATGGCCGAAAGCCACGGCGCCGTGATGAGGATAGTTCTTCTCAATGAGCACATGGCGGTAGAAACGTCCCATCTCCGGAATGGCAAAAATACCGATGCCGCCGAAGGAGCGGGTTGCAACGGGAAGCACCTCGCCCTGCGCGATATAAGCACGAAGCTTGCTGTCAGACGTGCTCTGCAGGCGGTAGAAGGTGATGGGACCCGGAACGATGTCTCCCTCCAGGGTGCCCTGGGTCACTTCTTCAGGCAGGCTTCTCGCCATGATGAACTGATACTTCATCTCGCAGAAGGAAAGCTTGCTGGAAGGCGTATTGCCGCAGTGGAAGCCCATGAAGGTATCCTTCTGGGTGTAGTTGTACTTTCCGGCGATCTCAGACTGGTACATATCCGCAGGAACGGTATTGTTGATGTCAAGCAGGGTCACTGCATCCTGGCTTACGACGGTTCCGATGAACTCGCTCAGCGCACCGTAGATATCCACCTCGCAGGATACCGGAATGCCGCGCTTGGTCAGACGGCTGTTCACGTAGCAGGGCACGCAGCCGAACTGGGTCTGGAATGCGGGCCAGCATTTTCCGGCAACAACCACATGCTCTCTGCTGCCCTTATGCTCCTCAATCCAGTCGAGCAGGGTGAGCTCATACTGCGCCAGTCTGGAAAGGATTTCCGGCTTCTTGTTTCCGGCGCCAAGCTCCACTTCCATATCCGCAACCACGGAAGGGATTCTCTCGTCACCCGCATGGTTATTGAAAGCTTCAAACAGATCCAGCTCGGAATTTTCCTCGATCTCAACGCCCAGATTGAAGAGCTGCTTGATGGGCGCGTTGCAGGCCATGAAATCTCTCGGACGGGGACCGAAGGAAATGATCTTCAGGCTGTGAAGGCCGATGACCGCTCTGGCGATGGGCGCGAAATCCGCGATCATATCCGCGCATTCCTCCGCCGTTCCTACAGGATATTCCGGAATATAGGCCTTCAGATTTCTCAGTTTCAGGTTGTAGCTTGCGTTCAGCACGCCGCAGTAGGCGTCTCCTCTGCCGCCCACCAGGTTGTCTCCGGTCTCCTCCGCCGCGGCAACCACCATGGCGGGGCCGTCAAACTCCTTAATCAGCAGGGTTTCGGGCGTTTCCGGTCCGAAGTTTCCAAGGTAAACCACGATCGCGTTGCAGCCCGCAGCCTTCACATCCGCGAGGGCCTTCCTCATATCGATTTCATTCTCGATGCAGACAGGGCACTCATACAGTCCCTCTCCATACTTCTTTGCATAGGCTGCGACTACAGCTTTTCTTCTGGACACAGACAGGTTCATGGGAAAGCAGTCGCGGCTCACCGCAACGATGGCAATTTTTTCTTTCGGCATGTTGTTCATAATTTTTTCCTTTCTGCGGCTCTGCGGCCGCCCTCCGTTGATATTTTTTCGGCTCAGCGCTCCAGGTCCTTCACGCAGAGATTCTCTCCCTTCAGACCAAGATGGCTGCCTTCGGGAAGTCCTCCTTCCGGATGGCCGATCAGCCACTTGTTCTTCGCGGTCAGCAGCCGGTCCTCTCCTCCCGCATAGTGATTCTCATCCAGCGTCTGATTGGTCCCGTCCGGAAGCACAATCGCACAGCGGAAGCCCTCATCCGAAGCATTGCAGGGTGCATAGTGCAGGCTGGTGGCATACAGCTCCACACCGATGCCTGCAGGCAGAAGGAATGCCTCCACCTTCGCGGTGTCATAGGTATCCCCCTCTTCGATATCCTGCTGCTGTCCCAGAAGCAGGATCAGATCGTTTGCCGCCACATCGATCTCTGAAGACCTGTGGTATTCCAGCGCGTTCAGATAAACATTGCTTCCGTTGCAGTAACCGATCTGAATGGGCATTTCCCCATAAGCCACATCCTGAAGCGCCTGGTAAACCGGAAGCGCTTCCAGCTGCTCCACGCTTGGCTCATACACCACTTCCTGCGGACAGGGCGTCTTCTTCAGTTCCTCCACCAGCTCCGAAAAGTCCACGTTTTCCACAACTTTTCCGTACTTTTTAAAAGCCGGATCCGTTACCTTTTGCAGTTTCATTCTTACCTCTTTTCCTGCTGCCGTCAGGCAGCATTTAAACTATGGAAGAAGCGCATAAGGGCTTCTTCTTCCCTTAAAATACAAGCTGGTCAAACAGCTGTCTGCATGCCGGATAAATCTGCTTAAACTGCTGATATCTGGCCTCATACTTCGCAGCGAGAGACACATCCGGCACCTCCACGCCGGCCGGCTTCACCAGCTTTTCCGCCGCTTCCTCCACACTTGCAAACGCGCCGCAGCCCACCGCAGCCAGAATCGCGCCGCCAAGTCCCGGGCCTTCCTCGCTTTCGATCTGCTCCACCGGAATATTCAGGACGTTTGCCATGATTTTTCTCCAGAGCGGGCTCTTCGCTCCGCCTCCGCAGATGCGCGTCTTCTCGATCTGAATTCCCAGAGACCTTGCCACCTCAAAGGAATCCCGCAGGGCGAAGGCCACGCCCTCCAGCACCGCCTGGGTCATATCCGCACGGGTGGTGTCCATGGTCATGCCGATGAAGGTTCCCCTGGCGTTCGGATTGTTGTGCGGGGAACGTTCTCCCATCAGATAGGGCAGGAAGAATACACGATTCTCTCCCAGTTCTCCTATGGCCGCCTGCTCCGCCCCGTAATCAGAAGTTCCAAGGATATCGTCCATCCACCACTTATTGCAGGATGCGGCGCTGAGCATACACCCCATCAGATGCCAGCTTCCGTCCGCGTGCGCAAAGGCGTGAAGCGCGTTGTTTTCATCCACACAGAAATGCTCCGACGAAATGAAAATCGTTCCGCTGGTTCCCAGGGAAATGTTGCATTTTCCTTCCCCTACGGTTCCTGTACCGACCGCAGCAGCCGCGTTATCTCCGGCACCGGCGATCACTTTCACGCCTTCCGGCAGATCCAGCTCCTGCGCAACCTGCGGCAGCAACGTTCCCACCACCTCATAACTCTCATATACCTTCGCCAGCTGCTCCAGGCTTACGCCGCAGATCTCACACATTTCCTTCGACCAGCAGCGGTTCTTCACATCAAACAACAGCATGCCGGATGCGTCGGACACATCGGTGCAATGCACTCCGGAAAGCCTGTAGGCCAGATAATCCTTGGGCAGCATGATCTTTGAAATCGCCGCGAAATGCTCCGGCTCATGCTTCTTCACCCACAAAAGCTTCGGCGCGGTAAAGCCCGCAAAGGCGATATTTCCCGTATATTCGGAAAGCTTTTCCTTCCCGATCACCTGATTCAGATAGTCCGTCTCCTCACCGGTTCTCCCGTCATTCCACAAAATGGCCGGACGAATCACCCGGTCATCCCCATCCAGAATCACCAGCCCGTGCATCTGTCCTCCAAAGCTGATGCCCTCCACTTTTGACCTGTCACAGTCCTTAAGCAACTCCTTCAGCCCTGCCATCGTCTGCTCATACCAGTCCTCCGGCCGCTGTTCCGACCAGCCCGGCTGGGGGAAAAACAGAGGATATTCCTTCGATACCACCCGGTGGACAGTCCCCTTCTCATCCATCAGAAGCAGCTTGACCGCCGAGGTTCCGAGATCCACTCCTATGTACAGCATACTGTGCCTCCCTTCTCTTTCTTTTCCTGGTCACGTTGTTTCGTGCTCGTGCACGTTATCTTAATCATAATTGATTTTCATTAAAAAATCAATCCGCTTTTTCATTTTCCCAAATAATCTATTTTTTTCAATATTTCAGAGCTTTTCTTGCTTTTTATTTCCTTTTTACAAAATCTCTTCAACGTTTTCAGGAGATTCAAAGTGCCCGGACACATCTGAAGGCGGTTTCAAATTGACTTTACGTCCGGTTTATGCTACGGTAAACAAAAGAATGCTGCTTTCACAGAAGCTTCCTTAATACAAAGCAGCGGCGGGGAGGTGTTGGATTGGCTACCATCAAAGAAATTGCAGAACTGGCCGGTGTTTCCAGGGGCACCGTAGACCGGGTCCTCAATAACCGGGGCGCGGTCAGTGAACAGACTGCCCGCAAAGTGCTGGATATCGCCAGGGCGCTCCAGTACCGCCCCAACCGGGCCGGCATCGTCCTTGCTGCGCAGAAAAGAAATCTGAAAATCGGAGTCATCCTCTTCGATAATGGCAATCCCTTTTTCGACGAGGTGCTTTCAGGCGTGCAGAAAAAGGCCCGGGAGCTCGAAGAGTACAACTGCTGTGTCTCCGTCTCCCGCGTCGGTTTCGATCTGAACGCCCAGCTATCCGCCATGGAAGAAATGGCCGCAGACGGGACATCCGGCATCATCCTCACCCCCTACAACGATCCCGCCGTCCGCGATAAGATCAACGAGCTGGACGCCAGAGGCATTCCTGTCATCACCACCAATACGGATATTGAAAATTCCGCCCGACTGGCCTACGTGGGCTGCGACTTCTACCGCTCCGGCCAGACCGCTGCCGGTCTCATGCACCTGATGGGAAAGCCTCCTGTCCGCGCAGGCATCATCACCGGCTCCTCACGCGTGCTCTGCCACTCAGATCGGATCGCAGGTTTTCAGGACCGCATCCATTCCCACTATCCGAACATCCGGATTCTGGATACCAGAGAAAACAGCGACGATGAATTTGAAAGCTACGCAAACACCCTGGCCATGCTCCGGGATCACCCTGATCTCAATGCGCTCTATTTCGCCGCCGGCGGCGTTTACGGCGGCTGCCGCGCCATCCTGGCCTTCGGCCGCAGGGATCTCACCGTCATCTCCTGTGACAAGGTTCCCACCACCAGGGAAATGCTCTTAAACGGAGTCATAGACGCCACCATCTGCCAGCAGCCCTCCATCCAGGGAAGCCTCCCCCTCGAGCTTCTCTTCACCTACCTAGCCACCGGCCAAAAGCCCGCCCACGAATACAACTACACCACAGTGGACATAAGGATACGGGAAAATGTCTAACTAAGAGCCATGCGTCCCGAAAAACAAAACCCCGACGTGAGCTTGCTCACAGAAGGGGTTTTATTTTTCGGGACATACGGCGACAGCCGCAGCGAGAGGGCGCACCGCGCCATCGAGCTGGCATGGCGGACTTCGCGTGGACGACACCCCGACGTGAGCTTGCTCACAGAAGGGGTTTTATTTTTCGGGACATACGGCGATAGCCGCAGCGAGAAGGCGCATTGCGCCATCGAGCTGGCATGGCGGCCCCCGCGTGGACGACTCCGAAGATGCGCCAGCGACATCGAGCTGGCATGGCAACCTTATTATTCCGCCACCCTCCTTCTTTTTTTCAAAACCGCCGTATCACCCTGCATGGACTTCCCACCGCAACACTATCCGCCGGAATGGAACGCGTGACAACGCTTCCTGCTCCGATTACGCTGTTTTTTCCTATTGTCACCCCGGGAAGCAGAATACAGCCTCCGCCAATCCAGACATTATCCTCAATCCGGACCGGCCGTGCAAATGTTCGGAAAAACGTTTTTGTCTCTTTATTTTCAAAATTCAGACGTTCCTGCGGCATCACAGGATGACCAGCCGTATAAATCTGCACATTCGAAGCGATCAGAACGCCGCTCCCGACCACAATCTCTCTGTCATCCACAAAAGTACAGTTCATATTGATAATAACATGGCTGCCCAAGAAAATATTTTTTCCATAATTGCAATGAAAAGGCGTATCGATTGCGACATTCTCTCCCATGCCGCCCAACAGTTTACGGAGAATGGCATTTCTTCCCTCCGTATCACGATAATCAGAAAAGTAATATTCTCCCGTCAGTTTTCTTGCGTGTGCAATCAGATCCAGCTTCTCCTGTCCGGCTGTTTCAATCAAATCACTCTGTTCATAATACATGGCCGTCCCTTCCTCCTTCAAAAAGCTTTCTTTTTTCTGCCGTCTTCATGATTATCATTTTATCGCCCTTTTATTGAGAAAAATATTCTCTTTCCGCCCATTTTTGGCACTTTCCCGCCACATCAATTTCTTTCCCTTTCCATAAAAGCATGCGGCGGATGTCTGCCGGTCTTTTTCTCCATTTTAAGAAAGAAAACCTTGCATATCTCTCCCTTATCGCGTATGATGAAGGTAAGCAGTCGGGCCGTAAAGGCCCGTTTTCTTTCTCAGGTGACATAACGGGCTGGCATATACAGCTTCCCGAACGGCATGCCTTTCAGAGGAGGGCTTCACCATTCATACACAGAAGACCTGCGTCCGCGCGGTACCCGCAGGCTTCCGGAGAATATAAAAGCCGCGCAGAAATGAGGAAAAAATGATCGAAACCGGAAAACAGCTTGAAATCTCTTCCATCCGCGAGGAATTGAAGGAATTCAAGGAAAAGACCGACGCTTTTTACGCAGGAGAAATGGACAAGGGAGCTTATAAATCCTTTTCCGGAAGATTTGGAAGCTATGCGCAGAAGGGCGGCCAGGCGAGCATGCTGCGTCTGCGCATGCCCGCAGGCCGTGTCACAAAGAAAAAGCTGAAATTTGTCGCAGACGCCCTTGCATCCCATCAGGTAAAACGGGCGCATTTCACCACCTGCCAGACCATCCAGCTGCACGACCTGAGTGGAGACGATGCCTACGAAATCATGTCAGCGGCACTCGACGCCGGAATCATCACCCTGGGCGGCGGCGGAGATTTTCCCAGAAACGTCATGTGCTCTCCCTTGTCCGGCGTGGAGCAGGGCGAATGCTTTGACACGCTTCCCTGGGCGGAAGCGGCGGGAGAATACCTGATGACCTTCATCCACGCGCAGAAAATGCCGCGCAAGCTGAAGGTGGCCTTTTCCAATTCTCCGAAAAACATCACCCATGCCACCTACCGTGACCTGGGCTTTGCGGCGCGTCCTGACGGAAAATTCGACGTTTACAGCGCCGGCGGCCTCGGCAACAATCCCCGCCTCGGCGTTCTTGTTGCGGAAGCCGTTGAGCCGTCTGAGATTCTGTATTATATCAAGGCCATGTGGCTCACCTTCCTGGCCTACGGAAATTATGACTCCCGCGCAAAAGCCCGTACCCGCTATATGCAGGAAGCACTGGGCGGACCGGAAGCTTATGCGAAGGCTTATCAGGAAAAACTGGCCGAAGTATATGCCTCCGGTGAAGAGCTGAAGCTTTCCGTTACCGAAGCGCCGCTCGTCAAACAGGGAGACGGAAGCACGGCGGAAGGATTCCGCGTGATCCCGCAGAAGCAGGAGGGGCTTTACAGTGTTCTGTACCATCCCATCGGCGGCCAGCCTCCGATCACCTGGTTTGCCTCCATTTATGAGCTGATTCAGGATATGCAGGATGTGGAACTGCGCCTGTCTCCGGATGAGACCATTTATATCATCAATCTCACCGGAACTGAGGCACAGGCTGTCCTGAAGGCAACGGAAGGCGGCGCGGAAACGCTGTTTGAGACCTCCGTCAGCTGTATCGGCGGCACCACCTGCCAGGTGGGCCCCCGGGATTCCCAGGGCCTTCTGGCTGCCTGCGTCAAAGCAGTCCGCGAAGCCGATCTTCCTGCGGATGCCCTGCCGCAGATCCATATCTCCGGCTGCACCTCCTCCTGCGGGACCCACCAGACCGGTGCCATCGGCTTCAACGGTACGGTAAAGATGATCGACAAGGTCGCCCATCCCGCCTTCTTCCTCCATGTAAACGGCCGTGAGGGACAGGCCGATGCCTGTATCGGCACACAACTGGGCGCCATCCTGGAGACGGACATTCCTTCTTTCCTCGTGGAACTGGGTAGAACGGTGGCTGAAAGCGCTCTCTCCTTCTCCGCATGGAGGGATGCAAATCCCGGCAAACTGGAAGAGCTCGCCGGAAAATATATTGGCTGATTCTATCGGATGGATTTTATACGCGGCCGACAAAATATGCGCCCACAGGCGTATCCTCATAATGAAAAGGCGGCAGGAGTTCTTTTCCTGCCGTCTTTTCTTCAATCCCCCTGAGATCTAATATTTCTCCACAATCTGTCATAACTCTGTGTTTTGACCATCCAGTGAAGACGTATATGTCTTCTCAGATACACGGTATCGGCCTGTGGTACAGATCATGTTTATCTCTGTAATCCCCCATCAGACGCAGCGCATATTCCAGCACGTGGGTACTCATGTCCGCCCAGTCGATCAGCGTACCTCTCAGGTCCTTTCTGAACCTGCGGATTTCCATCTGAAACTGTCCCACAATCGCCTCATCCATGGAATCCACCACCGTACTGACATGATGCATTTCCTTGCTGAGGTTCTCATACCCCGCATCCAGCCTGGCAACGTGCTTCTTCAGATCAGAGATATCTCCCTTCATGCCGGAGATATCCTCCTGCATCACGGTCATCTTTTCCTGCATTTCCGACATATTCTGTTTCAAGCCCACAACGTCTGTCTGCACAGCTTTCATGTTCTGCTTCAGGTCAACGATTTCTCCCTGCATGGCATCCATATTTTCCTGCATCACTGACATGTCAGCCTTCAGCCCCGCAACATCTGTCTGCAGAACCGCCACATCTTCTTTTAAGCCTGCCACATCCGATTTCAGGCCGGCAACATCCACCCGGATTTCCTTCACCTCAGCGCTGACGCCATTAATCGCTTCGAGTATTCTTCTTTCCGCATCTTCGCTCATTCCATTCCTCCTCTTATCATAAGCCTTCTGCACTCTCCGTTTACACAGCCGCCCGCGGCGGCATTCTGTCCCGGCACAAACTGTTCGTACGGCCTCCATTTTCCAGATCGATCCGTTGCAGATACAATACCGGATTTTTTCCGCTTTTTCAATAGAAAAAAACCACTGAATTGTAGTGAATTTTTCAGTGGTTCTTATGGCAGTTTGTGTCGCTTTTTTGTTTTTTGGGTAATGTTTTTTTATGTCACATTTGCACAGTAGATCATCTGACTAACGGGCGCGAATTGCCCCCAAAGCCGCGAAAATACAGTAAAAAATGATGTCAACAACCACGATACTCGCCCCGGCCGGAGTGGCGAACAGGAAGGAAACCGTCATCCCTGCCACAAAACTGGATACGGAAAGCAGGACGGCGGTCAGGATCACGGCGCGGTAATGCCGGCAGACGCGCATGGCCGTCAGCGCAGGGAAAATGATCAGGCTGGAGATCAGGAGCGCTCCCATCATGCGCATACCGAGAACCACGGTTACCGCCGTCAGAACCGCCAGCAGCACATTGAAAAATCCGGTTTTCACCCCCGTTGCTCTGGCAAAAACGGGATCGAAGGTGACGGCAAAAAGCTGATTATAAAACAGAAGATACAAAACCAGCACCACCACTGCCAGTATGACGCTCAAAACCACGTCGCTCCTGCTCATGGCGAGGATGGAGCCGAACAGGTAGCTGTTTAAGTCCGTATTCATTCCGGAGGTCACCGACACCACCATAACGCCGATGGCCAGCGCTCCGGTGGAAAACATGGCAACCGCCGCATCCCCCTTCAGCTTTCCGTTTTCGCTGAGCCGAAGGAGCACAAAGGCAGCCAGGATCACCACGGGGATCGCCACCAGAAGGGGCGCAAGATGGAGCGCAGAGGCCACCGCCAGCGCGCCGAAACCCACATGAGAAAGGCCGTCCCCGATCATGGAGTAGCGCTTCAAAACCAGGCTCACGCCCAGGAGAGAAGCACATATGGAAATGAGGATCCCCGCCACAAAAGCCCGCTGCATGAACGGATAGGTAAGCATTTCGCCCAGATATGAAAGCATTTCCGTCATTGGCATCCGCCCTCCTCTCCCAGAAATTTCTTTCCAAACCCGCTGTTTTCATACTCCTGCGTCGTCCCGAAAAAGCTTCCCTCCTGAGACAGATGCAGGATGTGGTCCGCATGCTCCACCGCCTCCCGGATCGCATGGGATACCATGATCAGCGTCATGTGCTGCTTCCGGTTCAGAACATCCATCAGCTCATAAAACTCATCGATGGCAAGAGGATCCAGCCCGGTGGTGGGCTCATCCAGCAGAAGCAGGCGTTCCGCCGCGCACAGGGAACGGGCAAGAAGCACCCGCTGGCGCTGACCGCCGGAAAGCTCCTGGAAACTCCTGTTTTTCAGATCCGCTATGCCAAGAAGCTCCAGATTCTCTCCGGCCCGCTTCTTCTGCGCCGCGCTGTAGCCGGGAAGCAGCCCCCGGCTG
>CAJFMW010000025.1 GCA_904392525.1 uncultured Eisenbergiella sp. | reverse complement strand
TTATTTTTTCTACAAGCCGCGCAGTCATCCCGAAAAGTACCGGCCGGGAAGCCGCTTGCGGATTCTCCGGCCGGTACTTTTCGGGATGAATATGTGGCGACAGCCACATAGCGAAAGGCCGCAGGCCTTGAGCCTGCGCGGCGTTCCTCCGGGGTTGAATCCCCCCGGCCCCCCGCAGCGAAAGGGCCAAAGGCCCGAGCGTCCGCGGCCTTCATTCCCCATCATATTTCTTCCATATATAATTCCTTTTCTCCACCTCAAACATTTCCATATAAGGAATCCCATCCACATAGCGCCATCTCTCAATGAATGTGGGCGTAACAGCAAACAGCCTTTCGTTTTCCAGCCCTGAATAACGCTGAAAGGAGCTATGAAAATACTTTTCATATGCCCGGCAGAAGTCCGGATTCTCAACGGGGCGTCCCACTTCCTTACATTCCCCTTCTATCTGAAAATTATCCGCACAGAGCGCAACGTGCGCATTCCCTTTTATCTGCTCATATTTTCTGAAGGTTCTGTCCGTCTGAAAAAAGAGCCTTCCCTCCAGCACAACTATGCTCATCATTCTGGAGGTCACCAGGTCATGCAGAGAGGTTGACAGAGTCATAGTCCTGCTCTCTCCCAGATCCATCCTGAATCTTCGATATGCTTCGTCAAACAACATCCTTCTCACCTCCGAACACAGGATTATTTTCTATTTTCTTCCAGTGCAAAAACATTTGCATATTTAAACACAGGGGTATATGCTGTTCTTGTAACCAATTATTTCTGCGCGTTCAGTCCAAGGCGGATATACCGCCTCAACGCCTCAAAAGCAGGAGGCTCCAATGGCTGAATGCGTCAATTCAAAAGGGGGAGAAAACAACATGAAAAAACTCAGATCCTTCTTCGTCCTCGCGGCTGCAGCGGCCGCTCTCGTCCTGTTCCTTTTTCCGGGGACGGAAATCAAAGCTGCCGGAACAGCGACATTAAACTCTGCTGTCATTCAGGGAAACCAGGTGGTCGTAACAGGCACAGCCTCCGTCGCTTCCGAGGACGGCATACTGCACCTCTATGCACAGAATCCGTATGAATCCGGCGCACAGGGCATCGAGGTTGCCCAGGCTCCGAACGGCACCGCATCCTTTACTTTTTCTCTGAACAAGAATTCCGCAAACAGCAACCTGTTCAAGAAATTCACTGTAGTGGCCATTCAGAACGGCATTCCCACGGCGGTTTCCAACTCTGTTTATATCACAAACCCTGAAGCTGCCGCTACACATACGGCAGCCAGACGTGATGGCGGAATCAAGGGAATCCTGCCTGCAGCTCAGCTTTTAAATGCGAATAACCTGACTGATCTTGGCGTCCATCAGGCCACCTACAACCTGCTTCTCGGCCGGATTACAACCGGAGGCGGCATTGACTACCAGTACAACGGAAAAACCTGGCATTTTAACGCGCAGGTTGTTTCTGAATATGATACTGTTGCGCGCCGTCTGAATGATCAGGGCATCCAGGTTACCTTTATCGTTTTAAATGATCTGGGCGCAGACCCTACTTTGATTCATCCGCTGGCCAGGGACGGTGTTGCTGCCAATTACTATGCGCTGAACGCTGCGGATCAGGCGGGCGTGGAAAAGCTCGCTGCAGTTGCTTCCTTCCTCGGCCAGCGCTACTCCAACACCGGACACGGCACGGTTGATAACTGGATTATCGGAAATGAGGTCAACGCAAGACAGATGTGGAATTATATGCAGTCCACTGATGTGAATCAGTATGCTGTCGAATATGCGAACGCCTTCCGCGTCATGTATAACGGATTGAAATCAGAAAATGCCAATGCACAGGTTTATGTAGCCACCGATCAGCAGTGGGCTGTCGCCTCCAATGCTTCGCAATATTATGGCTCCCGTCCGTTTCTTGTCGCTTTCAACGATTATATCCGGTCGGAAGGGAATATCGACTGGAGACTGTCCAGCCATCCGTACAATGTTCCCCTTTATGATCCGAATAACTGGACTCCTACAGGATATGCCACTCACAGCCAGAGTTCCAGATATGTCACCATGCAGAACCTTGATGTGATTACCGATTTTCTATCCCAGCCCGAGCTGCTGTCTCCTTCTGGAAACGTACGCTCCGTGAAGCTTTCCGAGGTGGGATATACGTCCTCGGCCGGCGAACAGCAGCAGGCTATCGCAGTCACCTATGCCTATCTTCAGGCAATAAGCAACCGTTATGTGGATGGACTGATCATTTCCCGCGAAATGGATGAAGCCGTAGAAATTGCACAGGGAATGGCGGTCGGCCTTCTGAATGGAAGCGCCCAGCCGAAGATGGCTTATGATTTCTATAAGCACGCGGGAGATCCGAATTATCTCGCTCAGGCATCCGCCATGGCGGGCGTTGATCTCACCAGCCGCATCACGGTACGCTGATAAGAATATCTTTCAGGAAAACAGGGCATGGCTTCTGGCCATGCCCTGTTTTTATCCTCTTAATTCTCAGATCTTGAAGCTTCCGGTCACGTCGCCGTTCACCACGTAGTAAACACATCTCTCTTCCGGCTTCATATACAGCTCAACGCTCTTGAAGTCAGCCTCGTCCTTTCCAAGATCATATTTCCATACGTCCTTCGCGATCCTGATCAGATCTTCGGTGGAATAGGTCTCATCGTGAAACTCAATCGTCACATTCCCCTTCACTTCAGCGCTCTTCTTCGCTGCTCTCTTCGCAGGAGCCTTTGCGGGCTTCGCCTCAGCAGCCTTGGCTGCAGGAGCGGTTTCTGCCGCAGCGGTCTCTACAGCAGCTTCCGCCTTCACAGCGGTCTTTCTCGTCGCGGGCTTCTTTATGGTTTCTTTCTTAGCTGTTTCTTTCTTAGCTGTCTCTTTTTTCGCAGCAGCTTTCTTCGGTACGGCCGTCTTCTTCACTGCCGGAGCCTTAACCTCTTCCGCCTTCTCAGATACTTTTGCGCCGGTCTTTGTCGTTTCTTCCTTTGCGGTTACCTTTTCTTCAGATTTCTTCATTTCTGTCATAATTTTTCTCCTCCTTAGGAAACTGAAACTGCTTTCCTTCGATCCAGGTATGTGATCATCTTCCAAGCGCAACTGAGCAGTAAAATACCTGAATTATGTAGCCAGTTTACTGCAAAACCGCCAACTTGTCAACTTATCGGCCCGCTTTTTGCGGGAAAGCAGGCCGCTTCCGGCCCCTAAATCCTCTTCTTAAACGGGAGCTCAACGGTAAAGCAGCTTCCCTTTCCCGGCTCGCTCTCCAGCCGGATGCTCCCGCTATAATATTCCACGATGTGTTTGACAATGGACAGGCCCAGTCCGGTTCCTCCCATTTTCTTGCTTCTGCCCTTATCCACGCGGTAAAATCTCTCAAAGATCCGTTCCTGTTCCTCTTTGCTTATGCCACATCCGTCATCCTTAACCCGGATGTAAAGCTTTCCGTTTTCTGACCAGGCCTCCACCCAGACGTTTCCGCCCGGATGATTGTATTTGATCCCGTTGCTGACCAGATTCATGATCAGCTCTCTCAGCTGCTTTGCGCTTGCCTCAATGGATACAGGGCTGCATTCCTTGTGAAGCATCACCTGATAGTCCGCCGCAATGGGCTCTGCGGATTCGAAGATTTCCGTCAGCAGAGGGCCGATACGGACGGTGGAAAAGGTAACCTCCGCTTCCTTGGCCTCCAGCCTTGAAATCATGAGAATATCGTTGATGAGATTCGTCATGTTGTCCGTTTCCTTCAGAATACGGGCGTAGAAATCCTTTTTCGTCGCATCGTCCTGAATGAATCCCTGATCCAGAAGCTCCGCATATCCACGCACCGAGGTAATAGGGGTCTTCAGCTCGTGGGAAGCGTTGCTGAAAAATTCCTGACGGATTTTCTTTTCCTTTTCCAGCTGATCCATGTGCTCCTGAATTTCCGCAGCCATTTTCATCGTGGTCTCTGAGATCACATTCAGTTCCTTATATTTATACTGTTTAAAGGAAAAATCGGTCTGCGCGCCGTGGACCTTCCCCATCTCTTCGGAAATCTCATTCAGCGGGGTCGTAATGGTATCGGCAAAACGGATCGCAAGGATAACGCTCACCGCAAAGGCAATGCACGTGCCGAGAAGAAGAACGGGAAAAATGCTGATCATATAGTCCAGAAGGTTGGTATACGGAACCGCCATACGAACCACGTAGCTTCCGTTTGAGGAACGCGCCGCCACATAAAGCATACTCTCACCGATGGATTCCGAGCTTCTCGTATCTCTGCCCGTTCCCGTTTCAAACGCTTCCCTCACTTCTTCCCGTTCCAGGTGATTCTCCATCGAATCCACACGGTCCACCTCACTGTCTGCAGCAACCGTCCCATCGGAGGCAATCACCGTAATCCGTGATGACGCGTCCATCGCTTCCGCCTGCAGCTTTTCCACCTGTTCCTGCAGATTTCCGCTGTAATCCAGCGCATAATCCACCGCGTGAATGGTATTGAGCATGGCGGACATATCATGCTGCAGCATGTTCCGTCCAATGAAATAATAAGAAAAAGCGCCGCTGACCGCCAGAGCCAGCAGCAGAATCACCACAAATCTGAGCATAATTGCCCGTTTCATATTACCCCTCCGTTTCCTGGGGGAGCACAAATCGATATCCTACACTGCGGACCGTCTTGATATATTTACTTCCCTCTTCCCCCAGCTTCTGCCTCAGTGTCCGGATGTGAATATCGAGTGTGCGCGTCTCGATATCGGCGGAATAATCCCAGAGCTTGTTGAGCAGCTCATCCCGTTCCACCACTCTGGAGCGATTGTCCACCAGATACATCAGAAGCTCATACTCCTTATAGGTAAGCACCACCGGAGCGCCGTTCATGCTCACCTCCCTGGCATCCGTATTTACAGTAAGACCGCCCAGGCTCACAATCCCCTCCGACTTCACGCTCTGTCTTTCCGCCGTGCGCCGCAGAAGGGAACGGATTCTGGCAGCGAGCTCCAGCACGCCGAACGGCTTCGTCATATAATCATCCGCTCCGCCATCCAGTCCCACCACTTTATCGTATTCCTTGTCCTTTGCCGTCAAAACGATGATCGGAATATTTTTCAGATTATCTGACCGTTCCCGGATCAGCCGGATTGCGGACAGCCCGTCCATACCCGGCAGCATCAGATCAAATACCGCCAGATCCGGTTTTTCCTTATCCAGCTCCTCAAGCGCCTCCTCCGCGGTTTCGAAGGCCGCGACCTGATAGCCATAACCCTCCATGGCGATTTTCACCAGATTACGGATATTCTCATCATCTTCAATCACAAAAATTTTCTGCATATCTTTTTCTCCATTTCATGCCGCCGGAAACACTCCCCCGAAATTCCGGACATGGCGGCCGCTCACAGTCCTCTGTCTTTTTCATCCTTCTCATTGTAACAGTCCTGCCACAGGAATGCATCCAAATTGTGTAAAATATTTGTAAAATCAGCCATGCGGGCTGGCATGGCTGCAGAAAATATCCCAAAAGGGCCCGTTCCTCTCCGTACATATTCCGGAAGGAAGCGGGCCCGCGCCTCTTACGCAATTACATAAAAATAAAGGAGCACCAGAAGACCAAGCACGATACGATACCAGCCAAACACCTTGAAATCGTGCTTCCTGATATAGCCCATCAGGAAGGAAATGACCAGCATGGAAACCACAAAAGCGGATACCATACCGACAACCAGCAGCAGAACTTCTGAGCCGGTAAAGGCAAACCCATATTTTACCAGCTTCAGGAGGCTCGCTCCGAACATGACCGGAATCGCCAGGAAAAAGGTAAATTCCGCAGATACGGTCCGGCTGACTCCGATCAGCAGCGCGCCCACGATGGTCGCGCCGGAACGGGAGGTTCCGGGGAAGATGGCCGCAATGAGCTGAAACAAGCCGATCAGCAGCGCATCCCTGTAGGTGAGAGCTGCAATGCTTTTTACCCGGGGCTTTCTGCCTTTGTTCCAGTTTTCAATCACAATAAACGCAATACCGAACACAATCAGCATGACGGCTACAACTGTCGCGTTATACAGATAGGGGCTGATCAGATCATCCAGCAGCACGCCATAGATCATTGCAGGCACGCAGGCCGCAATCACCTTGAACCACATCTGAAAAATATCCTTTCGGATGATCCCCTTTTTTCTCCCTTTTGCTGAGAAATCAAAGGGGAAGATTTTATTCCAGAACAGAATAACAACCGCAAAAATGGCGCCAAGCTGGATCACCACCAGAAAAACCTCCCAGAACTCGGGAGAAACATCGAGGGTAACAAATTCGTCCAGAAGGATCATATGGCCCGTGCTGCTAATCGGCAGCCATTCCGTAATTCCTTCCACGATTCCAAACAGGATTGCCTTTAAAATTTCAACCATTACTGTCTCCGTTCCATTTTCTATCTTTTCTTTTCAAAGTTTCTGTACGCAGCTGTCCCGATCCGCCTTCTCAGCCTTCCAGATAGGCCATCAGCCGGTCATAGCTCTGCTCCGCCTCTTTATAGCCTTCTTCGTAGAGCAGGCGCAGCTTTTCCTTGTCCTTTTCCACTCTTCCTACGCCGCTTTTCTTCTGCGGACGGATCACGAACGCCTGGCCGTTTTTCTCCTGCTGTTCCAGATAATCCAGCATCCGATTGTATGCCGTATGCCGGTTCGCCATCAGCTCATATATCTTCGGGTATTTCGCATACCTGATGCGCACCAGCTCCAAATGCTTTGATGGTTCTCTCCGATATCCCACTTCCTTCGTCAGCACCACCACATTCTTCCGGTTTCCGTCCACAATGGAATGCATGATCGGCACGCTGTCAGACAGCCCGCCGTCCAGATACAGCCTGCCGCCTATTTTGACGTTTCTCGAAACCAGAGGCAGGGAGGCAGACGCCTGCACCGCAACGATATCCTTATGCATATCGCGCAGCCGCAGATATTCCGGCTGCCCGGTCTCGATGTTCGTCACCACGGCGAACGCTCTTCCCTTATAGGTGTTGAAGGCATCATAATCATATGGGTTCAGCCGGTTCGGTATGTCGTCATAGCACATCTTCACCCCGAACAGGTCTCCCGTCCGAAGAAGACTCGATACGCTGCAGTAATTTTTATCCTCCAGATAGTCCACGCTGATGTCGTAGGCCCGCCCCCGCTGCTTCGACAAATAGCTGCACAGATGACAGGCTCCTGCGGATACACCGTAGCAGCTTGAAAACTCTATTCCCTTATCCAGAAAAAAATCCAGCACTCCGGCGGTATAAATCCCCTTCATTCCGCCGCCTTCCAGTACCAGTCCCGCTTGATACATGCTTTCCTCTTCTTTCCGCCGCAAAGCGGCATTTCATCTGCCATATTCCGTCCGCACAAAGCTTTCCAGCGCTTTCAGGGAGCGGATCACCTTCTCCGTGTCGATGCAGTAGGCCATCCGGAAATATCCCGGGCAGCCGAAAGTATCACCCGGCACCAGGATCAGATCATAGGCGAGCGCCTTCTGGCAGAACGCATTGGCGTCCTCCTCCAGAGCCTTCGGGAACACGTAAAAGGTTCCGCCGGGGCGGACACAGGTGAAGCCCAGCTCCACCAGGCAGTCATACAGAAGGTTCATGTTCGTTTCATAAACGGACAGATCCGCTGTCTGGTCGATGACCTGAGCCACAGCGAGCTGGATCAGGGAAGGCGGACAGTTATGTCCCGTTCCCCTGGAAATCTGACCACACATATTCACGATTGTCTCCGCTTCCCTGCAGGCGGGATTAACCGCCACATAACCGATGCGCTCTCCGGGAAGCGAAAGGGATTTGGAAAAGGAATAACAGGAAATCGTGTTGTCATAATAGCGGGAAACATAGGGGGCAGCTTTTCCGTCAAATACGATCTCCCTGTAAGGTTCATCGGAAATCAGGAAGATGTCATGACCGTATTCCTCCTGCTTCCGTTTCAGAATCTGCACCAGCGTACGGATCGTCTCCTCCGAATAGACCACACCGGAGGGGTTGTTCGGGGAATTGATCAGAACGGCAGCCACCTGCTCGCCCAGCATCTCTTCAAACGCTTCGAAATGAATCTGAAAGCTTTCCGTATCAGCGGAAACCACCTTCAGAACAGCTCCTGTTCCCTCCACATAGGGACGGTACTCCGGAAAAAACGGCGCAAAGGTAAGGATCTCATCGCCCGGCTTCGTAACCGCGCGGAATGCGTGAGCCAGCGCCCCCGCGGCCCCCGATGCCATAAATATATGCTCCGGTCCGTAATTCATTCCGAATCTCCGGTTCAGAGATGACGCAACCGCTTCACGCACTGACCAAATTCCCAGACTCGGGCTGTAACCATGGAGCTCTTTCGGGTCCTTTTCCTGAAGCAGACGGATACAGCAGTCCGTAAATTCCTTCGGAACGGGAACCGACGGATTCCCAAGACTGTAGTCAAACACGTTTTCATAGCCGATCTCAGCTCCTCTTTTCGTCGCAAATTCGGACAGCGTCCGGATGACCGACTTGCCGCCGAGCATCGCCTTATATTTTTCCGATATCATAATTCATCTCCATTCCGGAGCGTCAGCGGCCGGCAGAAGAAAACCTGTATAAAACAGTTTTCCTTCCGTCCTCAGAAGCTGCTTATGACGCTCCGGCACAAGCAGCCAAATGCCTTCTAAAAGCTGGTAAAATCAGTGGGCATCCGATAAATCAGAAGCGCCATGAGCGGAATCAGAATTTCGCAGACCTGCACGAAAAAGCTGGCGATATCCTCGGTAATCCCTCCAAAATGCTTGAAAGCCACCCAGCAGTAATAGAGAAACGCGAGCACCGCTCCGGCCAGACAGCCGATTCCCACGACCATGTTCATGCGAAGCATGAAAAATACGCATAAGACGGTATAAAGGATGAGAATCGCCGTCACAGCCGTCTTTCCTCTTCCATCCTCCGGCACATACATGGAGCACTTGCTCTCTCTCGTATGAGGGAACCACAGGATGGACAGTCCATAAAGAGAACGGGAAAGAATGAATCCAAATACCACCACCGGCCAGCCGTCTATGGGCATCTCGCTCCACAGGCCGACAATGATTAAAAAATAGCTGACGCAGGTAATGATCGCGAAATAGCCGCTGTGGGAATCCTGCAGAATATCCAGCTTACCCTTCCTCGGCTGGTGGGAGCTGAGAGCGTCCACCGTCCGGAAAAAACCGTCCATATGCGCAGCGCCGGAAAGAATCAGCGGAATCATCACGCATATTACCGACCGGAGAAGCTCATAATCCAAAAGATAAGGATGGATGATCCTCCACTCCGAGATCAGAAATGCCATGGCCGCACCCACCCACGGCACAAAGCAGAGAAGATATCTCATGTTTTCTTTCGTTTTTTCTGTCTGTCTGGCCGGTATGATGGAATACATCGAGAACGCCAGACGCAGACTGTTCCATATCCGTTTCATCGGTTCACCCCGTTCTTTCACCGCTTATTCAATGACAACGTCATCCGCATAATCCTCCCAGATCAGGCAGATCCAGGTCTTTCCCTGATTCAGCATGATCGGATTGCCCTCGGAATCCACGTAATAGGCAGGGTCATTGTCCGAATAACGGGACCAGGTTCCTTCTGTCATCTTTCCGCCGGTAAACACCTGTACCTTCCTCCCGTTGTCCCCATGCAGTCCAAAAGCAAGGTAATCGTTTTCATCCCTCACCTCTCCATGGCAATACTGGAAAATCACGTTGTCATAGGCGAGCTGGTTCCCGGTTTTTTCATCAATCTGAGGTCCGCCGTACTGATAACGGTAATATTTTCCGTCCTCTTCATTGTATTCAAATCTGGCTTCAACCAGGCTGTAGCCGTTCTCCAGATTGTTTTCCTTTCCGCCCGGATAGAGCACGACGGCATCTGTGCTCCCGGGATTTTCCGCCTCTTCTCCGTCCGCCGCAAAGGAAAATTTTGCCTTATGTGTATCATGATAGGTCAGGCTGTAGCCGAACCGGTCAATGTCCTCCACCAGCCCCTCTACATCAATATAAACGTTGTTCGGCGCCTTTCTGTCACTGGTGCGCAGGAAGGTATTGGTCGCGGGATGATCGATGCCTGCAACGGCTCCGCTGATGTTATCCACCCGGTCACTGTTAAGCAGCTCCCCAACATAGGGAGTGGCCTGGCCAAAATGTGCATAGATCGCGTCAAATTCCAACGCGCAGTAGACAAAATAGTCGCGGCTGGAACGGATATAGCCGATCCGGTCCAGTTCGTCATAATCCTCATACAGCCCCATCAGCCTGGTGATCCGGCCCTCAACGGGCGCTTCATAAATGATGGAGGCTTCCTCAATTCCATACTGCGGACAGCCCGCCTCCAGATTATTGAACATTACGGCCAGAGGACGATCGTTCACCGATTCCGGATCCCTCGGCTCTCCGGTCAGGAAGCTGTGCTCCCCATCATTTTCCACCAGCGCCGCGTTCTCTTCGTTGGTCTGCTCTCCGGTTTCGTCCGCCTGCTCCTGTGTAGATATGGTCTGTTCCTCAGCCGGCACCGAACTCTGCGTCTCCTCGTTCTGCTGCTGCCCGCAGCCTGAAACAAGTGATGCTGTCAGTACAAGAACGCCACAGACAGCCAGAACGTTTCTAACGCCCAGGGCGTTAGAAACGCCCGCCGCCCTGTGCCAGAGACCGGCCAGTCCTTTCCTGTTCTTTTGTATCCTTACCATGAAACTCTTCTCCTTCATTCTCCGCCGCAGAAATGTATGTAGATGTGATAAAGGCCGGAATCTGCCGACCTTTTTATTTCTGTCAGGACTTTCAATATTGTACTGCGCCGCGTCCCATTCGTCCAGACCTTTCACAATATTTTAAGGAATCAGGCGGCATCTGCGCGCCATATGCACGAGAAACGCCCCCTTCGGCAGCGACATGAGATCCCTCTCTCCCACCGCTCCCATCTTAATCACAAGGACAAAATACAGGAGAACGGACACAAGAAGGGCGGCCGCCAGACAAACCACATTCATGGGAAGCAGATGATACAGCCCGTAATAAACTCCCAGAGCTGCGCCTCCCATGATTATCGATGCCCAGAAAGGAATACAGAAGGTCTTTACCACCTCCTGGCGGTATCCAAGTTCTCTTTTTACGGAAATTCCGTTTAAAATACACATCAGGAAAGAATAGAGCACCGTGGCGATAACCAGGCTGTAAAGCCCCATATCTGTGAGCAGAAGCAGCAGGACAAGGGCTGCCGTCTGCACGACAAGCGCTGCCGCCGCATTGATCACAGGCAGGTTCACCTTTCCGATTCCCTGCAGAATGCCGTTGGATATGGTGGAAATGGCATAGAAAACCACGCTGATGCTCAGGCCCGCCAGAAGTCTGGAAACCATATCCACCGACTCCTTCTGGGGATAAAGAAGCAGAACCACCGGCTTCGCCAGCACCGCAAGCCCCACTGCGGAAGGGATGGACAAAAGCATTGTAGTCCGGACCGCTGCTGCGATTTTCCGGTTGGTTTCCCGGATATCCTTCCGGGCAAAGCTCCCGGCCACACCCGGAATCACCGCTGTGGACATGGCGGAGGCCAGGGCAATCGGAATGTTGGAAATCTGCTTTGCCTTACCCGAAAACAGGCCATACTGGGTATAAGCATCCGCCTCCGACATTCCCTTCACATATTCCATAATCCTCGTATAAATGGTAAGGTTCAGAGAGCTGTTACAGTTATAGATGAAGGTGCTCAGAATGATGGGTGTCACCATTGTGATGATGATGCGGTAAACCTCCCCCGTTTCCAGAAGCTCTCCGCTCCGGTCACGCCGCTCCTGCTTCGCAAGGACCCGCCGGTTCAACGCCAGGACAAACAGCATGAAAAGCAGAGCGATGAGAACCCCTGCTCCCGTACCGATTGCGCTTCCGGATGCGCCGTATATTGCCTGCGTGGTATCATCCTGCCCCGCCACCATGCGCATCAGAAGGAAGGCCGCCAGAATGCTGACCACCGCATTCAGAATCTGCTCAAGAATCTGGGAGAAAGAGGTCGGCACCATCGTTCCGTGAGCCTGGAAATAGCCTCGAAGCACGCCGAGAATGCCGGAAAAGAAAATGGTCGGCGCAAAAATCCGCAGCACCGGCACCGAGTTGCCGCCTACCAGAACACCCGCAAAAATCAGCGTCAAAATGCTTGCCGCACCGCCGACTACCACCACATAAAGGAGCGCACAATGAAAAATTTTCCGTGCATTCCGATACTGCCCCAGCGCGAGCCGATGCGCGATCACCTTGGAAATCGCGGACGGAATGCTGTAGGAGGATACCAGAAGAATAATGGTATAAATTTCATACGCGGAAGAATAATAGCCGTTGCCTTCATCCCCGATCACATGGGCCAGCGGGCTGCGGTAAAGAATCCCAATAATTTTACAGATAATTCCGGCAGCCGCCAGTATACCGGCCTGCATGATAAAACTGCCCTGTTTTTTCTTACTTGCCATAAAATTCTCCATTCCGCGGCATTTACAGTGCCCGGTTACTCGGACAGGCGGAAGGTAAGAAGAATATCCAGGCGCCTCTCCACTACTTCATAAACGAAAATATCCGGCTGCTGCTCATCTATCATGGACTGCTCGAAGCAACCGTTCCAGTGCGGCATATAGGTATAAGAAAAATTCGATGCCAGTACAGGGGCCATGCTGCCTGCAAAGCTGTCACGCACCATGAACAGCCGCCGTTTATCCGGCGCGTCGGACTGATAAATCAGCTCCGTAGCATCGACAGCCTGCAGCACCGTCATATTATTGGTTTCATAACCCGAAATGTCATAATTCACATCGGCAGGCCTGGTATTCTCATAGTATGACCTCAGATTCATCATTCCCGCGAGATCATAACCTGAAAATGTGCTCGGCGTCAGCGTCAGCTCCTCCACCTCCGGCACATCGACTCCCAGCTCTTCAAGCAGGGCCCTGGCGCCGATATATGCTCCCAGATTATTCCAGTGGGTATCGTAATGCCAGTACAGGTCATATTCATCCTTGTATTCCAGAAGCTCCTCCCTCGGATAAACCACCCGGATTCCCGCATCGCGCAGACAGTCCACCACCTGCTGAGCCCTGGTCAGCTCCCCTCGTTTGGTAATATAGTCCGGAAGCTTGTCGGAATAAATATCTTCCTTATTGGAAGGAATCAGAACAACAAACTCAATTCCTCTTTTTTCCAGATACTCCTTTGAGGCCAGGCAGTTATCACGGATCACATCCAGCTCCTCCTGGGTATAGAGATTGGTTCCCTTATAATCCTCTATGCTCTCCTCGTCCGTATAGAACAGCCAGTTATCCTTTCCGAGCACCACACTGTCCGAAGCGGAATCCCCGAAAAGCTCTACGCTCAGAATGCTGTTCAGCTCAATGAGCTGACTCCGAAAGGGTACATGATCATTATAAAAGCTGTTAAACAGAGAAGGAAATGCCTGAAGGCTGTCCGACAGCCCCTTCAAACTGTCAAAGGACAGAGAAGGCATTTCCGCAAGCTGCCGGTTCTCCGTATTTTCCGTATTCAGATAGGGACGGGCGAAAAAATATACCGCCCCGGGGCCAAGCAGCATGAGCGCAAAACAGATCAGCCATGCCGCCGCTTTTCCTTTTGTCATTCAGACCTCCGTTCTTCCGCTTTCAAAACACTTTTTCCATCCCGGGAGATAACGCTCCCGTCAGAAATTCATATACAGAAACGCGCTGTAGGTGCTGCTCACCATTGCCATGATGCTGAGAGCCAGCAGAACCATGCAGAAAATCAGTTCAACAGCACTGTACTGCAGCAGGACCGGGGCGCTTTCGCCGGAAGCCCGGCCACCCGGCTTATTTCCGGAAACTTGTTTCCTGGAAGCTTGCTTCCTGGAAACAAGTTTCCATGTGTTCTGCACAATACCGCATCCGAGAATTGCGCAGACAAAAACAAGAATGGTGCGGTGATCCACAATCTCCTGCACCGCGTATCCCGACGCCGTGTACATCCAGGGAAGGAACATCCGCTTCAGGTACTGAAGCGCAAGCGTCATATCTCCCGCCCGGAAGAATACCCAGCCCACACATACCACCAGACAGGCATAAATGTGCTTTAACACCTTCGTCTTTTCCAGCAGCTTTCCCAGTCCCAGGCGCTCCAGAACCTGGAACACGGCATGGTACAAGCCCCAGCAGATAAAATCCCAGCTCGCCCCATGCCAGAGCCCGGAAGCCATGAACACGATGAAAATATTGATATAGGTACGAACCTTTCCCTTTCTGCTTCCGCCCAGAGGAAAATACAGATATTCCCGGAACCAGGACATAAGCGTCATATGCCACCTGCGCCAGAATTCCGTGATGGAGGAAGCCAGATAAGGATAATCAAAATTTTCCGACAGGTTGAAGCCGAACATTTTTCCCAGGCCGACAGCCATATCGGAATAACCCGAAAAGTCATAATAGAGCTGGAGGGAATAGAACAGGGCGGCAATCCAGGCAAACCTGCCGTTCACATTTCCGATCTCAAAACCATAAATCGCATCCACGCACGCTCCGAGCACATCCGCGATGAGCACTTTTTTCGCAAGACCGTAGATGAAACGACGGATTCCCTCGCCCGTTTTCTGCAGATTCTGCCTCCGTCCCGCCAGCTGCGGTCCGAAATCACGGTACTTTTCAATCGGCCCCTGTGTGATCTTCGGAAAAAAAGAAAAATACAGCGCCATATTCAGAATATTTTTTTCAGCGGGGATTTTCTCCTTATACAGATCGACCAGATAGGTAAGCGCCTGAAAGGTAAAAAAGGAAACGCCAAGCGGGAGGGCTATCTGGCGCATCTCAAGGAGCTGCCTGCCAAGCACCCGGTTCAGCGTGTTCGCAAAGAAGTTGAAATATTTGTAATAGCCCAGAATCCCCAGATTCACCGCAATTCCCGCAATCAGAAGAATCAGCCTGCCGGTTTTCGCCGAAAGCGCGCCTCTTCGGGAGGCCATGAGAAAACCCAGCAGATAATTTGCGAGAATGGAGACCAGCAGCAGCCACAGATAATCCGGCTGCCCCCAGGCATAGAAAAGGAGGCTTGCAAGCAGCAGCAGGATGTTCTGCGGAACATTCTTCCGAAGCAGTCTCCCCTTTCTGCCGGGAAGTCCGGCAATCTTATCCAGTATAAAAACAACAGGCAGAAAAGCCCAGATAAAAATCATTGAGCTGAAAACCATCATTACCTCCATGCCGAGGCGCCAGGTACGCCTGAGGCACGCGCCTTCCTTTTGGGGAAATTTCACTTTATCATCTGTCTTTCTTATTATAAACGGTAATGCCGTTTTTTCAAACCCTTTTTATTTTTCAACTTGCCTATTGACCGTTTTGTTTGAATCATGTATAGTTTATGTGTATTTTGTGTAAAATTCATTTCTGCTACAGAGCGCTGATGTAACTTCGCTGATTCCGGAGAATTTTCCACACAAATGAGGAGTTTAATATGGATGTTTCTTTTTCAGCCTTCCTTCAGGGAATGGCATCGAACCCTGTCCTGCTGATCACAGTGGCTCTCACTCTGGGCGTTATTTTCGTCAATGGATGGACGGACGCCCCTAACGCAATCGCCACCTGTGTCACCACGCGCTGCATGAATGTCCGTTCTGCCATCATCATGAGCGCCATCTTTAATTTTCTGGGCGTATTCGTCATGACCCAGATCAACAGTTCCGTTGCTTCCACGATCAGTAATATGGTAGATTTCGGCGGTAATTCGTCAGAAGCCCTGATCGCCCTGTGCGCAGCGCTGTTTTCCATCGTAGTCTACAGCGTGGGAGCCTCTTATTTCGGCATTCCCACCAGTGAAAGCCACAGCCTGATCGCCGGCCTGTCCGGCGCTGCAATCGCCATTCAGAGCGGTATCGGCGGCATTAATATGGAAGAATGGAAGAAGGTTCTGTACGGACTGGTACTCAGCCTTGCCCTCGGATGGATTTCCGGATGGGTTGTCTGCAGGCTTGTAACTCTGATCTGCCGGGAAATGGACCGGCGTAAAACCAACCGCTTCTTCAAGGGCGCACAGATATTCGGTGCTGCTGCCATGAGCTTCATGCACGGCGCGCAGGATGGGCAGAAATTCATTGGCGTCCTGTTTCTGGGCGTTGCCTTCAGCGGTGGCCAAAGCAGCGTGGAAGGCGCTGTAATCCCCGTATGGCTGATGCTTCTGTGTAGCGTTGTAATGGCTCTCGGCACCAGTGTCGGCGGTGAAAAAATCATTAAATCCGTTGGTATGGACATGGTAAAGCTTGAAAAATATCAGGGCTTCTCCGCAGACCTTTCGGCGGCGCTTTGCCTGTTGTATTCCAGCCTTTCCGGTATTCCGGTTTCCACAACCCATACCAAAACCAGCGCCATTATGGGCGTAGGGGCAGCCAAACGGCTCTCTTCCGTCAACTTCGGAGTGGTAAAGGACATGGTACTCACCTGGATTTTCACCTTCCCGGGCTGCGGACTGATCAGCTTCATTATGGCAAAACTGTTCATTGCGATCTTTTAACCTGGAGAAACGGAAGACGGCCTTCGGCCGGCTTCTCTGATGAAATGCCGCCTTACGGCGGCGGAGAAAAGAGGCGGAAGGCGGCCTTCGGCCGGCTTCCTGGAAGAATCACTTCGTGATTCTTCTCTGATGAAATGCCGCCTTACGGCGGCGGAGAAAAGAGGAAGACATGGCGAAAAAACAAGACAGTATCTATTTCAAAAGCTTTATCAAATGTACCGATCTCTCCTGCCAGGCAGCGCATATGCTGGAGGAGACGATGGCAAATTTCGATGTGGAGAAAATGGCCGACCAAATGGAAGCAATTCATACCATCGAACATGCTGCCGACATGGAGAAGCATGAGCTTCTCAACACATTGATCAAAGCGTTTATTACCCCCATTGACCGGGAGGATATCATTCTGTTGAGCCAGAACATTGACGATCTGACAGACAATATTGAGGATGTTCTGATCCGCATCTACTATAATAATATCCGTACCATTCATCCCGATGCGCTGGAGCTGATGCGGATCGTATGCCGCTGCTGCGAGGCCGTAAAGGTCATGATGGAGGAGTTCGCGGATTTCCGGCATTCCAAAAAGCTTCACGAACAGATCATCAAGATCAACTCAATGGAGGAGGAAGCCGACAAGGTCTACATCGACAGTATGCACAGGCTTCACACAAACTGCACCGATCCAATGACAGTCATGACATGGAGAGAGATCTATTCCTATCTGGAAAAATGCGCAGACGCCTGCGAGCATGTGGCGGACACTGTAGAAAGCGTTATAATGAAAAATTCCTGAGCACATCAGCCGTCCTTTCGCATATCGCGGACAGGACGGCTTTTCTTCTCATATCCCGCACAGATCTTTGACTACTTCTCCCGCCAGAATCAGTCCCGCCGCACCCGGCACGAACACCACGCTTCCCGGAACCGCACGTCGGCCGGGGGCGGGTGTTTCCGTACCGCCGGAGGAAGACATATCTGCCGGCGACTTTCTGGCTTCCTCCCGGGAATAGACCACCTTGAGCCTGTCCACGCCCCTGGCCTTCAATTCCCGGCGCATCACGCGGGCGAGCGGACACACGCTGGTCTGGTAGATATCGGCAACCTCAAGGCGGGAAGCATCCAGTTTATTGCCCGCACCCATGCTGCTGATGACCGGAACGCCAAAGCGCCTGGCCCGCAGAATCAGCTCCAGCTTGGCCGTCACCGTATCCACCGCATCCACCACATAGTCCAGACCGCTGAAATCAAATTCCTCCGCGTTCTCCGGCAGGAAAAAGCATTCCCTTGTCTCCACCTCCGCGTCCGGATTGATGGAAAGGATACGTTCCTTCATGACCTGTGTTTTATAACGTCCCACTGTATCCAGAGTCGCGATAATCTGGCGGTTCAGATTGGACAGGGCCACCCTGTCGCTATCCACCAGAAGGAAATGGCCTACGCCGCTTCTTGCCAGCGCTTCCACCGTATAACCTCCCACACCGCCAATTCCGAATACCGCCACACGGGCTCTTTCCAGACGTTCTACACCTTCCTCCCCCAGAAGATGGGCCGTTCTTACAAACTGTTCTTTCATTATGATCTCCTTTATACCGGCTCTATTCTATACCGGCTTTCTGCGGTATTTTGCCGGAGTTGTTCCCGTCACCTGCTTAAACTGCCGGTAAAAATGCACGGTTCCGGCATATCCGCACAAGCCCGCCACCTGCTCCAGCGTCAAATCCGTTGCCGTCAGAATATATTTGGTATATTCTACCCGCATACGGATCAGATCCTGCTGAAAAGGCACGCCGAAGCAATCCGTATAGAGATGCTGGAAATAGGAAGGACTCACGCCGATCTTCCCCGCGCATTCCCTGATGTCATGTCTCTGTGTGATGGAGTTCTTCAGCTCCATCCTGAGCGCCTGCAGCCTTTCCCGGTATGGATTCGGCATTTTTTCCGCTGCGCCGTCCTCACATGAGGAAAGCAGATGATTGAACAACACGGTAAAAAGCGCGTCCACATTCTCCGCAGCATACCTGGCCGAAGCAAAAGAGGTTTCCCACAGGATCTGGCGGATCAGCGCGGTGCAGCTGCCCGGGTCGCGCACCGGAAACGGCCGGTTGGCTATGCGCCTCAGCTCCCGCAGCCGGGAATCCTCCTGCCCTTCAAAGTGAAGCCAGTCATCCTGATACTCCCCATCCGGATTCCCATAGGAATACGGCGTGCCGGGCGCAAATATAGCGGCATGTCCCGGAAGAACCGTATAACTTTTTCCGGCGATTTCAAATTCGCCGCAGGACCGGATCAGAAGCAGTACATAGTTTGGCAGCCCTTCCGGTCGCGACATATAAAAGGCGCTGGGATGCGCCGCACCGCAGCCGCCCTGCATGGCTCGATACATCTTGTTTTCTCCTCCGCCGCTTCCGTCTTTTTCCGTTTACGAAAAAACCTGTCTTCTGTGGAAATGACAGGATTCGTTAGTTTTTCCATATTATAGGCTATTATATTTTCTCAGTCAATATTGTACAATGGACGCATAAAAACGGGCGCTTTTTCCTCTGTGCGCACAGATGGACGGCGCTTTTTGTATACGGCATGAAATGTTAGGAAAATTCCAGATTTATCCAGATTTAAGTGCCGCCTTACGGCGGCGGCGGACAAAGCCACGCTTTGTCCTGAAAATTGGCCTTGCGTCCAATTTTTCCACAATTTGAATGCCGCCTTACGGCGGCGGAAAGAGGTAGAAATGGTTACAGTAAAAATCAACGAAAAGGAATGGCTGGATGGGGTGTATGAAAAAATCTGCGCAAAAATGCTCCCCACGGCGGAGCGGAACCGCCACAAAATCCCTTACACGGCAGACAACGGGGTTTTTGACGATCAGGTCAAAACGAATCCGTGTTGGTGGACCAATGGATTCTGGGGAGGAATCCTCTGGCAGATGTATCACGCTACAAACAATGAGCTGTACCGGGAAATGGCAGAAGAAGTGGAGGATATCCTGGATCTCTGCCTGATGGACCATAAAGGAATGGATCACGACAGCGGCTTCCGGTGGCTGCCCACTTCCGTGGTCAATTACCGGCTGACCGGAAATGAAAAATCCTATAACAGAGCACGGCTTGCAGCCGACAACATGGCCGGACGTTACAATCCGGCAGGACAGTTCATCCGTGCCTGGAATGACTGGGGAGAGGGACAGCGGACAGGCTGGGCAATCATCGACTGCATGATGAACCTGCCGCTTCTGTACTGGGCTTATGATCAGATTAAGGATCCCCGCTATCTGCGGATTGCAACAGACCATGCGAACACAGCGATGAAGTATTTTATCCGTCCGGATGGTTCTGCGAAGCATATCGTGGAATTTAATCCGGAAACGGGAGAATATGTCTGCTCCCACGGCGGACAGGGTTATGCCCATGGTTCCTCCTGGACCAGAGGACAGGCCTGGGCGCTGTACGGATTTACGCTGAGCTACATCCACACGAAGAATCCGGAATATCTGGCCTGTGCCAAGAGGATTGCCAACTATTTTTGTGTAAATACTCCGGATTCCAACCTGGTTCCCGTCGATTTCCGTCAGCCTGCGGACTGTGCGCTTGAGGATTCCACTGCCGCCGCAATTGCCGCCTGCGGCCTTCTTGAAATCGCAAAGTGCGTCGAGGGCAGAGAGCAGAATATCTATCATGACGCCGCCGTCTCCCTTCTGTATACGCTTGATACCACACGCTGCGACTGGGATGTGAACCGGGATTCCATCGTTCAGAAATGTACTGCCGCCTTCCATGATGAAAAGCATGAATTTCCCATCATCTATGGCGATTACTATTTTATTGAAGCCATCTGGAAACTGACAGGGCACGAAATTTTCATCTGGTAAGCAAGGCTGTTGCCCCTACTTAACAGGGCAGGAAGGAGAAACCCATGGCATTTAAGCCTCAGACACTTGATTTTGAAAAAAGTCCTTATACCGGACTGGTGCGGGAAAGCTGGATTGAAGCCGGAAAATACCTGCTGGACGGAATTTTTCAGAATATCGCCCACTTTGAGGACCCGGTGGTTCTTCCCAGAAAGGAAACGGAGATCACCTATCCCCATAAAAATGCATCTCCCGATGCGCTGGAAACAGAGAAAAAGGCGGAGATGTTCGAAGGGCTCGCGAGAAGCTTTTTCATCGCCGCCCCTCTGATTCATGATGACCCGGAGCTGATCATCTGCGGCTACTCCATGAAGGAATACTATAAGAGTCAGGTACTGCGCACCTGCACGCCGGGGGATCCGGTATCAGCAGGAACCTATGAGCAGCTTCAGGAGATGAACGGCAATCAGCCCTTCCGCGCTTATCAGCAGACGGTGGAAACCTGCGCGCTTGTCATCTGCCTGTGGATCTGCAGGGAAGAAATCTGGTCTTCCTACACACAGGAAGAAAAAGATACCATCGCCGCCTTTCTGACCGGATTCGCCCATGCCAGCACCGTACCGCAGAACTGGCGTCTTTTCAATATGCTGGACATGGCATTCCTGCATATGGAAGGGTATCCGATTGAAGAGGATATCATGCTGGATCATGCCCAGGCGGTGCTGAATTTCTATGTGGGAGACGGCTGGTACAGGGACGGTCATTCCTTCGACTATTATTCCTGCTGGGCCTTTAACGTATATGCCCCTCTGTGGAATCTGTGGTATGGCTATGAAAATGCGCCCGACATCGCCGCCCGTTTTGAAGAACATTCCAATAAATTGATGGAAACCTATGCGGATTTCTTTGACAGGGACGGCTTCACCAATATGTGGGGCAGAAGCAATATTTATAGGAATGCATCCACCAGCGCTTTCGATGGGAACCTGTTCTTAAAGCATTCCACCGTGGATCCCGGCCTTGCGAGAAGAATTTCTTCCGGTGCGCTGATGCAGTTCTTATCCAGAGACGACGTGCTGTATAAGGGGGCCTTCACCCTGGGCTTCTACGGTCAGTTCTCCCCGCTGGTGCAGGGTTATTCCTGCGCGGAATCTCCCTTCTGGATGGGTAAGGCCTTCCTGTGCCTGCACCTTCCCGCAGACCATCCCTTCTGGGCCGCGAAGGAGAATAACGGCACCTGGGAAAGCCTGCAGCCGGGCGAAGTGAAGGACACCGCTCTGGACGGCCCCGCTCTGTGCTTCACCAATCACGAAGCGAACGGAGAAACCGTTCTCCGTACCGGTAAGGTGGTAAAGGCGCCGGACGATATCCACGGCATGTGGAATTACGGAAAGCTTTCCTTCAATACCAAATATCCCTGGGAATCCACCCCTGCTCCACAGGGGGAAGGTCCTGTCAGAAAGGGCGAAGTGGAGGCCCAGCAGTACGTGCTGAAGGATGTAACCACAGACACGCTTCAGAATCCCAACGTCATTTTCTGGAGCGGAGAAAAAGACGGCATTCTGTACCGCCGGGAATATTTTAACTTCAATCTGGAAACCGAAGAACACTGGATTCAGGCCATGAACCTGGCTGATTTCCCGGTTTCCTGCGGCATCATGCGGGTGGACCGTCATAAGCTGCACCGCAGGCCCGTGACCCTGACGCTTGGCTCCTACGGCTTCCCGGATAACGGCACGCAGGTCATCCGGCGCACAGAAGAAACCGGACCGGCTGCCTCACAGGCCGCTTTCCTGTCAAGCGGTGCGCCGAAAACCGCGAAGGCCATCATCCTGAAAGGAAAGGACTCACTGGGACATGACAGACAGATGGCCATGACGATATACGACGGCTGGGAAGGACTGGACATGATTTCCAGCGAGGGCACCAACCCTGACTCTGATCGTTCCATCGTCCTTTATGCCTCCTCTACCCTGAAAAAGCAGTATGGCGGCTATGAACCCTATGTGATGATCTCGCAGGTGATTACAAAAGAAAGCGCAGAAGATTTCACCGAGGAAGAGCTTTTCCCCATCCGCTCCATTTCCTATGAGGATGCGAAGAAAACCGGCGCTTATGGAACCGTTACCATCGAACTGAAGGACGGGACGGTCCGCAAGGTGAATTTTGATGGAATTGAAGGACATATGACGCTGTAAAACATTGACCGAAGGCGGCCTGTCAGCCAGGCCGCCTTTCCCGTCTTATTCTCCGTGCAGAATTCCATGCTCCTCCAGCAGTTTTTCCACCACCGTTCCATGCAGAAAATGAAGCAAAGGCTTTTTCAGGGCAGTAAGCGGCCCCGGAAGTTCGATATCCAGCGGAGATTTTCCATCCATCAGCTTCACGGAGGCATCCAGCAGATCACGGATATCATACACGCTTCCCCACACCTCCGGCACGCCCCGATCCACGCCCAGCAGTCCGTATACCGCCTCCATGGCTGTCCGTACCGAATACTCGGTAGTAAAGACCGTATCTCTGGGGGTCTGGGCAAACTGGCCGAGAAAAGCGAAGTTCACACAGCCGTCAGGAATCACATCCGGACGGTCTCCTTCCGTACGCGGCATGAAAAACGCGGTGATATATGGCATCATGGTGGGTACGCAGACCGCGCTGTTTTCGGCAAGCTCCGGAATCTGCTCCACCGGAACGCCGA
>CAJFMW010000024.1 GCA_904392525.1 uncultured Eisenbergiella sp. | reverse complement strand
GGGTGTAGATAATTAATGTTGGTTTTTGCCCTATAGCATCAGAAAAGGCATGCGATTTTTTACGCATGCCTTTACGTGTCCTCTTTGTAATTGTGTAGATGCTTCTTTACAAAGTCAACGACATCTTTTTCCCACCGTCCACTTTCATATTTGGATTTTAAAGTTAAAAGATACTGAGCTGTTTCTGGCTCCCATCGCATTCCTGCCTGTTTCAGTCGTTTTTGCAAAACGATTTTATTTCCGCTTTCAATTGCTCCGCTCCCACAAAAATATCCCTTTTCTCTATATTCCGGATAATTGATATGTTCTCTGTGAACGGAGATGTAATGGTGCAGATTGACGCAATTCACATACTTTTCGTCAGGGTTTAACTCATCTAATACCCTTTGGGACTCCCCGCTCTCAAGAAGAGCGGCGATCCGCTCAGCCCAGGGGATATATTTGGATTCATCCATGGCAAATTTGTTCCTGGCAAAATCGTAAATATTTTCTTTAAGGTGATATAAGTCAAGGATGTGTTGAGCATCGGGAAAATATTCTTCGACCATATTTGCTATCCAGGCGGCTCCATCGCTGAGAATAACTGTCTGCGGATAACAACCGTAGCCGTTTTCTGTCGCGCAACGGTACAGATGGCGGCTGAACTCGCTTGCAGTGCCTACATAGGAAACATACTCCCTTTGATCGATACGGTGTTGACGCTCCCCTTTTTTGTTTTTCCACCAGTGGATGTGGTCGGAGGAATATACGACCCCAAGCTTATTTTCCCTCCAGGTGGAGCCTTCTGCATTTTTATGTCTTGTATTAAGCGCGGCTCCATCAGCTTCGATATAAAGGATTCCCGTTTTGCAATTCTTAAAATGCTCATACCCATGCGTGTGCTTGTTGAACAGGGCATCTGTCCTGCGGCAGTCTTCCTGAAAAACCATCCTCCCAATGTAGTTCGTTACAAGACGGATGGTATCATCATTAATGGAAATGCCATAGGTTTCCCTAATGACATCCTCAGCGGCCTGATAGGAACATTGATTCTGTGCCCAATAGGCACACCGGAGCATGAGTGCAGGTGTCATTTTAAATGGAAGCTTAGATATTCCAAATGCGTCATCCAAAGGGAAGATGCTTTTGACACACATGGCATTATAAAGCGCCTCTTTGGAGTCAGAACCTTCTGGAATCAGCATCGTTCTGCGGTAACGGAGAACCCCGTGAAGTGTGTGGATCAGGCGCTCTGCCTTTCTGTGTGTGCGAAGTTTTATCCCTTTGGCTTGGAATTCCCTTTTTTTTCGCGGATCAGTTCCTTTTCATCGATGTTCTGGATGAGTGTCTGGAGCATATCTGAATATATAACATTGGTGTCGCCGATGAGCTTGCCCCAAAGATCTTCGATCTCAGAAAGAGTTAAAAAGCGATCCGGATCTTCTGTTCCGTTTTGTATCTTTTCTTCAAATTCCTTTACAATTCGGGTAAGTTCCCCGATAGTGACGGAGGATGGTGATTTGATATCTCCCATAACAACCTCCTTATCGATGATTTTATTATAGCATCAATAAGATGGTATGTAAAGCATATTTACCAATATTTCATATCTACACCCGGTTGTCAGACAGGGGATGGCAATTTGAAAGAAATTGCTATAAAATAGAGAGAATAGCTGGAAGATACATTTCAGGTATAAGAAAAAACAGAAGGCAGGGGAAGAATCATGATTAAGGACAACATTGATTTTCACAATGTGGCAGAAATGACGGAAACGGAAAATGGATGGAAGATGTCGCGCCTTCCGTCAGTGGTAACGGAACGTATGGAAGAAGGCGCTTCCAGTGTGGCGGCGTACGGCACAGGGGTGGAACTGCGTTTTAAGATCAAGGGGGATGCGGTAACTCTGAAGCTGCGGGCGGAGGAGGCGGCGGAGGCACAGACCGCCCATATCTATTACGGAGCGTTTCAGGGAGGCTGGGAGAATTCCAGCAGAACAATTTTGACGAAGGAAACTGCCGTCCGGATAGAACGGCCGGAGAATCTTAAGTTCATGCAGCAGGTCACAGAGGAAAGAGGACTGGGCTTCAATCCGGAGGTGGTGCGCGTGGTGCTTCCCTATGGAACCTGCATTTATCTGGGCGTGGAAGGGGAGGTGGAAGCCCCGGCGCCGGAGGATTATCCGGCAAAGACCTATCTGGCATATGGCTCATCCATTACCCATGGAAGCCTGGCCCTTGCCATGCCTTATACATATCCATTCCAGATCGCCCAGAGATTCGGCTGCGACTATATCAATCTGGGGTCGGCAGGAAGCGCGCGGGCAGAAAAGGCGCTTGCGGAATATATTGTCAGCCGCCGTGACTGGGATTTCGCCTCTGTGGAGCTTGGTATAAACATGCTGGGATATACCCCGGAAGCGTTTGAAGAACGCGTCAGGGAATTTTTTTCTGTGCTGGAACAGGAGACGAGACCTATTTTCGTGACCAGCATCTTTGGCTGCTTCGGAAGCGATCAGGAAAAAGCGGCGGTCTTTCGGAGAATTGTGAAAAAATATGCCTCCGGCGGGCAGATGGTGTTCACGGACGGCCTGGAGCTTTTGAATGACCCTGCCTTTGTCTCTCAGGATCTGACGCACCCTTCACTGGAGGGGATGCGCCAGATTGCGGACAGGTGGTATGGGGTTATGAGGGAACGGCTGGTCTGAGATTCTGTTTGTCCGTGAGAGCGGTATGACATTCCCTCATCCGCCTGGTCATAAAAAGACAGTCAAAACGGATAGTGACATTTTATGACCGATGGGATAAGATGAAAAAGAGCTGGAAACTGCAGAAAAGAAGCGCGCTGTAAAGAAAGCGGACGCGCCTGCGGAAAATGCTGCTGAAAAAGACAATACGGCAAAACGGCGTGGATCGGAGGTGTTCCGGCGTGAAGGAAGGAATGGATGGTACGGACATGGAGAAGGCGCTCATGGAGCTCCGGGATTTTGAAAGAAATGCGAAACGTCTGTATGAAGCCAATCCGAAGGCTTTCGACCACGTGGTGTGGAACTGGGAGGAATTTGCGGAAGGGTATCTGAAGACGCAGCCGCAGGATGTGAAGCTGGAGGAAAATGCGCCGTTTTTCATGTGAAGCCTTCTGACTGAGCAGGACTGTTTCCCCGATGAGAACATGGAGGTTTCCGTCCTGCTGCATGACCGGTATGTGCCGCCCTTCTATCACAGCCTGAAATTCATCAAAATCGTCTATGCCCTGAGGGGCGGCTTCTTCTTTTATCTGAGAGAGAACGGACAGGACCGGAGGATGCAGATGGGGGAAGGAGATTTCGCCATTATCCCGCCGGAGGTCAGTCAGGCCGTTTTCACCCGGGATGAGGGCGCGGTCACGGTGAATATTATCATCAAACGGAGTACATTCGGGGAGGCTTTTTACAGCCTGCTGATGGAGAACGACGACATTTCCGATTTTTTCTGGCAGATGCTCTACAGTAAGAGAAACGAAAGGGCTCTGCTGGTGCGCTGCGGACAGGATGAGCGGCTGCAGAGGCTGGTGCTGGAAATGTGTGCGGAAGGCCTTCTGGACAGGACGGGAAGCACGGCAGGGAAAAACCTGATGATGAAGGGCTATGTGATGCTCCTGTTTGGAAGGGCCATGAAGGAGCACTCCGGCGAAATGGAGAGCGTGGGGCACTTAAGCGAGGCGGATGCGGTTCTTCCGGAAATGGTCCGTTATATCCGGGGAAATTATACCACGGTAACTCTGCCGGAGCTGGCAAGGCACTTCGGAAGGAGCGAGGGGTACTTAAGCCGTTACATCCGCCGGGAGACGGGAAAGACCTTCCGGTTTCTGTTAAAGGAGTTCCGCATGAAGCAGGCCGTGCAGATGCTTGAAAATTCTTCCTGCAGCGTGGAGGAGGTGGCCGCGGCCGTGGGGTATGCGGACATCAGCTGTTTTTACCGGAATTTTCGGGAAAGCTTCAGCATGACCCCGATGCAGTATCGCAGCATCCGCAGCAGAATCAGTATTTGAATGCCGCCTGCAGCGGCAGAAAGGTGGTTAAATCATGGAGTGGAGTGCGAAATGGATTGCGCCGGCACAGGAAATGGGAGACGTGTGTCCGGTATTTGTGAAGGAGTTTGAGAAAGGGGAGGGCATCGCGAAGGCGGAGCTTTACATTACCGCGATGGGAGTCTACGAGGCCAGCCTGAACGGAATGCGGGTGGGAGAATATGTGCTCGCTCCCGGCTGGACTTCCTATGAAAAGAGACAGCAGTATCAGTGCTATGATGTGACCGGGCTTTTAAAAGCGCAGAACCGTCTTGAGGTCACGGTTGGAAAAGGGTGGTATCGGAGCCCCATGCCCGGCTGGGTGAACAGCGAAGGAAGAGATATGAAAGCCCATGTGCCTGCCGGACTGATTGCGCAGCTTGTTCTGACCGGTGAGGACGGGACGAAAACGGTAATCGCGACGGATGAAAGCTGGATGGCAGAAGAGAGCAGGATCCGTTTCAGTGAGATTTATGACGGAGAAACCTGTGACGCCACGTTTGAGGCAAAGGAGACGCTGCCCGTCGTATGTCTGGAAAAGGGAACGCAGAATCTGATTCCTCAGCAGGGCGAGGAGACGCGTGAAGAGGAATACGTGGCCGCAGAGCGTGTATTCACCACCCCGAAGGGCGAGACGGTGGTGGATTTCGGCCAGGAGGTGACGGGATATGTCCGCTTCACCGTGGATGCGAAGGCAGGAGACGTGGTGGAGATTTCCCACGGTGAGGTGCTGGATAAGGAAGGGAACTTCTACAACGCCAACTACCGGGGAGCGAAGGCGAAGATTCACTATACCTGTCGGGACGGCGTGCAAACGTATCAGCCCCATCTGACCTTCTTCGGCTTCCGTTTCATCCGTCTGGACAGCTTCCCGGGAACTCCTGCGCCGGAGCAGTTTACGGCGGTTGCGGTGCATTCCCATATGAAGCGCACGGGACGGCTTTCCAGCTCCAACCCGCTTCTGAACCGCCTGTTCTCCAATGTGGTCTGGGGACAGAGAGGCAATTTCCTGGACGTGCCCACGGACTGCCCGCAGCGTGATGAGCGGCTGGGCTGGACGGGAGATGCGCAGGCCTTTGTAAAGACTGCCAGCTATAACTATGACGTGGAAAAATTTTTCACCAAATGGCTTGCGGACATGGCGGCAGACCAGTGTGAGGACGGCTCCATTCCCCATGTGATTCCCGCCTGCCAAACGGGAAGCGGCAGCGCGGCCTGGGACGACGCGGCGACCATCTGCCCCTGGCAGATCTACATGACCTATGGAAATCCGGCGATCCTGCGCCAGCAGTTCGACTGCATGAGAAAATATGTGGGCTTTATCACCTCCTCCACGAAGGATGAATATCTGTGGACGGGCGGAACCCATTATGAGGACTGGCTGGGACTGGATGCTCCGGTGGGAAGCTATAAGGGCTCGTCGCGGGCAGACTTCATCGCCTCCGCATTTTATGCCCATTCCACCAGCCTGGTGGTGAAGGCCGGAAAGGTGCTGGGCGAGGATGTGAGCGAATATGAAGCTCTGTATGACAACATCGTGAAAACCTTCCGCAAGACCTTTACGGATTACAGAACGCAGACCGAGCTGGTGCTCGCCGTTCATTTCGGGCTTGCGGAGAACCTGCAGGAGACGGCGGATCAGCTGGCCGAGAAGGTGATCGCGGACGGGAAAAAGCTGCAGACCGGCTTCGTGGGAACCCCTTATCTGCTTCATGTGCTCAGCAGCTACGGACACACCGACCTGGCTTATACATTGCTTCTGCGCACAGAATATCCTTCCTGGCTCTATCCGGTGACGAAGGGGGCAACCACCATCTGGGAGCACTGGGACGGCATCATGGAAAACGGCGATTTCTGGAGCACGGATATGAACTCCTTCAACCATTACGCCTATGGCGCGGTGGCGGACTGGGTCTACGAGGAGGCTGCGGGAATTCAGCCTGCAGAGCCCGGCTTTGCGAAGATACGCATTGCGCCGAAGCCGGATGAGCGGCTGGAGTGGCTGGAAGCATCCATCGAGACCAGGCACGGCCTGGTGCGTTCCGGCTGGACTCATATCGAAGAAAACGGCCGCAGAAAGGTGCGTTATGAGATTATCACCCCGTCTCCGGCGGTGATCATAATTGACGGACAGGAAAGAGAAGTGGAAGCGGGCGAATATGTATTCTGCACGGATGCAGACTGAGCCTGCGAAGTCCCTGAGATAAGTAAAGAGACCAATGTAGTCGGAACCGGCGCGTAAAAATCGTGCCGGTTCCGAATCGTTCAGGGCTCTCTTATCCTCTGTTTTTCCTTCGCATTGACGGCGCAGACTATGAACATGACGGAAAAGTTGATCTTTGACGACGAAAGTCGTTTTATAAAGTTTATAAACTATAAAAAAGTCGTTCAAAAAAGTTTCTGTTTCACATGAAACTCCATTGAAAAAATTACATATTTTCACTATACTATAAGGGAACGGAATATGGGAGGCGAAATGGGTATGCTGAAAAGGAAAATTGAACAGAAGCTGAGCGACTGGAAAGGCATAGAGAATCGTAAACCATTAATTATCAAGGGCTGCAGGCAGTGCGGCAAGACGTTTTCTGTCCTTGATTTTGCAAAGAAAAACTACAAAAACGTCGTGTATTTGAATTTTTATGAAAATCCGGACTATGCCTCTGTATTTGCCGGTTCCCTGGAAGTGGACACAATCGTGATGATGCTGTCCGCCCTTCTGGGCAGGGAAGCAGTGTTTGAAAGCGGCAGCACAGTCCTTATTCTGGACGAGATTCAGGAGTGTCCGGAAGCCCGGACTGCCCTGAAATTCTTTCGTATGGATGGGCGTTATGATGTGATAGGCACCGGCTCCCTGCTGGGCGTGAAAGGGTATGGAAAAGAACCCAAATCTGTCCCTGTCGGTTCGGAAACTGTGATTGATATGTACCCTCTGGATTTCGAGGAATTTCTGTGGGCCAACGGGATTGCCGAGCCTGTGATTGAAATGCTGAAGAAGTGTCTGGAGGACGAAACGGCTGTCCCGGAGGCTCTGCACAGCCGCATGAGACAGCTGCTCCTGCAATATGCGGTTGTCGGCGGTATGCCGGATGCCGTACAGACTTTTGTGGACACAAAGCAGATGGACGAAGTGCTGCAGATCCAGCGCGATATTGTCCGCTCCTATGAGGACGATATGGTAAAGTATGCGGAGAAGAAAGACAAATCCCGGATCCGGGAGTGCTTTCAGTCTATCCCGAAGCAGCTCAGTAAAGAAAACAAGAAATTTCAATATTTTGTGGTCAAAAAGGGTTCTACCGCATCGAAATACGCCGGGAGCCTGCAATGGATCGAGGATGCCGGCATCATTGTCCGCTGCTACAATCTGAGCATTACTGAACTGCCTCTGGATGGGAATGCCCTGGAGGAGGTATTCAAGGTGTATATGAGTGACTGCGGCCTTTTTGTCAGTATGCTGGAGGATGGCACACAGTTCGATATCCTGAGGGGAAACCTTTATGGCTATAAAGGGGCGATTTTTGAAAACCTGATTGCTGACATTTTCGGCAAGATGGGACGAAAACTCTACTATTTCCATAAAGACAGCGGTTTAGAGGTAGACTTTGTGATCCGTTATAAAGGACAATGCACTCTGGTGGAGGTCAAAGCAGCCACGGGGAATACAAAAAGTACCAAAACGATCCTGCGCCATCCTGAAAAATATCATGTCAATCACGCAATCAAGCTGGGGGACAGCAATGTGGGACGCACCGGACAGCTTCTCACACTCCCCCTCTATATGGCGTTCCTGCTGAAAGAGTTGTAATGAAGCTTCCCTTCGCTCTTTTACAGCAGAATGTCCTTCAGTGAGCGTTTGGGAACATAGTGCACCGTTCCGGTTTCGTCCCTGTAATAGCGTGTATTGCCATCCGCTCCCACCTCTGTGAGAACGACTTTTTCCGCAGGCTTTCCGAATGCTACAACCAGATTCGGGTTAATGCTTTCCGGCAGCTTCAGAAGCTCCTTCAGCGCATTCTTATTAAAATTACCGATCATACATCCTCCGAGCCCCTTTTCTGCTGCGGCAAGAAGCATGGTCTGCGCGGCAATTCCAACGTCCCTTAAGAAGGCCGTTTCGTTTGAGGCGATGCCCGTATCCAGGCAGATTACGATAAAACCGGTCGGCATCGTGCCGGGATAGGGAAGCGAAAGCTCAGGAAGGGCGGCAGCCCATCTGGTCAGCTTCTGGATTTCAGCCACTTCCCCGCTGTCAGCGGAAACATAATACTTCAGCGGCTGCGTGTTTGCGCTGGATGCCGTAAATCTGGTGAGATCCACAAACTCCATCAGCTCTTCGCGCGTGACTTTCCGCGTTTCATCGTAACCGCGGTAGCTTCTGTTTTTGAGAACAAGATCCTTTAACATGGCGTATACCTCCCAGACAGAATTGATATGCTTTTTTCTATTAAAAAGTTTAGCATAATCCCACAGGCAATGCAATGTACCGCAGCCTGCGGATAAAATAAAAACGGGCCCGCATTACGCGGCGCCCGTCGTCGGTTCCGGATACTTATTTACTTTGAGGAAGGTGCGCCTTATTTCAACGGCTTTGCGCCTGCCTTTTCCTGAAGCCTGTCCACCTGCCGCTTGAACCAGTTCTTCTTTTTCTGGACAGGCTTTGCAAGGGAATTTCCATGAAGTCCTTTGACTGCGGTGATATAGATGCCGCTCACCGTGGCCTTGACTTCCTTCTTTACAGGAACGGAATCAAAAATGCTTTCCTCGCACACCAGCGTCATGATCTGGGGGCCGATCTTGGCCTTCACGATGGGAAGCTTGGCCCGACGCATGAGCTTGGGCGTCTGTTCCATTACCATGGCGGGCAATCCGGCATCCTTCAGCTTCATCCTCTTCTTGTCTATGATCAGCATGGATACGGTCTGCTTATACGCTTCAATCTGCTGCTGCTGTTCCGCCTGCCTCTTCTGTGCCTTTTTTCCGAAAAAATACAGCGCCACAACGGCGATGATCAAAACGGCCAGGATTACCAATAATACAATTGTTACGGTGCTCACGAGGTAACCTCCTCTTTCCTTTTTCTCTTCGTTAATGCAAGGACATTGTAGCAGAATTTTGGGGATAAGGCAAGGGATATGATACATTTGTGAATTTCCGGAGCAAAGGGTTTTACGGAAAGAAAAAATATGATACAATAAAACACAGTGCCGGATGAAAAGCTGCGGTTTTCATCCCGGGAATCTGCGTGTGTGCGGGTTCCTTGTAAATAAATGAAATGCCGCCTGACGGCGGCGGAAAGAGGAAGGAATGAAAAAATTTATCACGGGGGCGGCGCTGTCTCTGGCAGGAGCTGCTCTTTTGGGCGCGCTGGTGACGGGCTGCGGCAATGCGGACACCGATACGGCGGAGTCAACGCAGGAGAGCGTAGTGGAGTCGGAAAACGCGGCAGAGGCAGAGACGGAGGATTTCGGCCCGGAAGCCTATCTGAGCGGAATCAATGTGGCAGATTATGTGACGCTTGGAGAATATACTGGAGTAGAAGTATCCGTGGACGCTCCGGTGGTGACGGATGAGTATCTGGACAGCTATATCGATTATGTGCTCCAGAGCAATATGGTCAAAACGGAGGTTACGGACAGGCCTGTGGAAGAGGGCGACATCGTCAACATCGATTATGAAGGAAAGATTGACGGTGTGGCGTTTGACGGAGGAACCGCACAGGGGTATGATCTGACCATCGGTTCCGGCGCGTTCATCGATGGCTTTGAGGACGGGCTGATCGGCGCGCAGAGCGGAGAAACGTTGGACGTGAACGTGACCTTCCCCGAGGATTATCCGGGAGAAGAAGTGGCCGGAAAGGATGCGGTGTTTACCGTGACGGTGAACAGCATCAGTGTGGAATCGCTTCCCGAGCTGACGGATGAGTTCGTACAGGGGCTGGATGTCGGAGTAAATACGGTGGAGGAATACCGCCAGTATGCCTATGATCTGCTGATGGAAGAGGAGCAGAATACGCATGATTCCAACGCGGAGGTCGCCATTCTGGAGGCGGTGATGGCAAATTCTGAGCTGCAGGACCCGCCGGAGGACATGACGAACCGTTACTACAGCCGGATGATTGATAACATGACCTATTACGCTTCCATGTATGGCTACGATCTGGAAACTTTCCTGAGCATACAGGGCACGTCGGAGGACGCGATCCGCGAGTCTTCTGTACAGGCAGGACAGGAGATCATCACCATGCAGGCCATCGCTGAGGCGGAGGGCCTTTCGGTAACGGACGAGGAGCTGGATGCGGAAATAGAAAGCAATGCCGGATCACTTGGATACGATGATGTGGAGGAATACCGCGCTTCTCTGGATGTGGAAGGCTATCGGGAATACATGATGTCGGAGAAGGTGCTCGATTTTCTTCTGGAAAACGCAGTGGTAACGGATGTGGAGCCGGAAACGGAGGCTGCAGAAGCGGAGACGACAGAGACGGCGGAAACCGAAAGTGCGGCGGAGACGCAGACGGCGGAAGCGGAGACTGAAACACAGGCGACGGAAACAGGTTCAGAATCTTAAGAAAAAAATGGCCATAGCGGCATGAAAAGGGGTTTAATACAATGGAACTGACAAACATTAAAGATCTGTTCAGAGAAAAGGAAAGCTATGCAGGAAAGAAAGTGACGGTCGGCGGCTGGGTGAGAAGCAACCGGGATTCCAAAACCTTTGGATTCCTTGTGGTGAATGACGGCAGCTTTTTTGAGCCGCTTCAGGTGGTTTATTCCGACCAGCTTGCCGATTTTGCAACGATTGCCAAAATCGGCGTGGGAGCTGCGGTAATCGTGACCGGAACCATCGTGGAGACGCCCGGCGCGAAGCAGCCGCTTGAGATGCAGGCGGAGGAAGTCGTTGTTGAGGGAGCGTCCCCGTCCGATTATCCGCTTCAGAAGAAGCGTCACAGCTTTGAATATCTGCGCACCATTTCCCATCTTCGTGCGAGAACCAATACTTTCCAGGCGGTATTCCGCGTCCGCTCTCTTGCGGCGTACGCCATCCACCGCTTTTTCCAGGAGAGGGGCTTCGTTTACGTGCATACCCCTCTGATCACCGGAAGTGACTGTGAGGGTGCAGGAGAAATGTTCCAGGTGACCACGCTGGATCTGGAAAATGTTCCCAGGACAGAGGACGGAAAGGTGGACTACAGCCAGGACTTCTTCGGAAAGCCCACCAACCTGACGGTGAGCGGCCAGCTCGACGCGGAAACCTATGCCTTTGCTTTCCGCAACGTTTACACCTTCGGTCCCACATTCCGCGCGGAAAATTCCAACACCACCCGTCATGCCGCAGAGTTCTGGATGATCGAGCCGGAGATGTGCTTCGCCGACCTGAAGGACGACATGATTCTGGCGGAAAGCATGCTGAAATATATCATCCGTTATGTTCTGGAAAACGCGCCGGAGGAGATGGCGTTTTTCAACCAGTTCGTGGACAAGGGGCTGATCGAAAGGCTTCAGCACGTTCTGGATTCCGAATTTGGCCATGTGACCTATACGGAAGCCATTGAGATTCTGGAAAAGCACAACGATGAATTTGAATACAAGGTGCACTGGGGAAGCGACCTGCAGACGGAGCATGAGCGTTATCTGACGGAAAAGGAATTTAAGCGTCCCGTATTCGTGACGGATTATCCGAAGGAAATCAAGGCCTTCTATATGAAGCTGAACGAGGACGGAAAGACCGTTGCCGCCATGGACTGCCTGGTTCCCGGCATCGGTGAGATCATCGGCGGAAGCCAGAGAGAGGACAAGCTGGAGCTTCTGGAAAAGAGAATGGACGAGCTTGGACTGAACCGCGAAGACTACGAGTTTTATCTTGACCTGAGACGTTACGGCTCAGCACGTCATGCGGGCTTCGGGCTCGGCTTTGAGCGCTGCGTCATGTACCTGACCGGAATGGGCAACATCCGGGACGTTATCCCGTTCCCGAGAACCGTTAAGAACTGTGATCTGTAGACTGCTGCGATAGAAGAAGGGACAGGATATGCGAAAGAAACTTTTCAGTCTGTTTTTGATCATAATGGTTGCATTTTCATCGGTTCAGCCCGTATCCGCAACCAGCAGCAGCGAGCTGAAAAAACAGAGAGAGGAAAAGGAAAGCCAGAAGAACAGCACACAGAATGAGCTGGATGCCATCAATGACCAGATCAGCGACCTGTCCGGAGAGAAGGAAGATGTGGACGCCCAGATCGAAGAACTGACCAGTCAGATTGCGGAAATCATGGTCAGCGTGGATTTGATGGAGGAAGAGATCGCAGATACGGAGGAACAGATCGTACAGGCCCAGGCGGATTACGATGCGGCAAAAAAGAAAGAAGAAGAACAGTATACAGCCATGAAGAAGAGGATCCAGTATCTTTATGAAAAGGGGGAAAACAGCTATCTCCAGATTCTTCTGGAGGCAAAGAGCTGGGGGGATCTTCTGAACAAGGCGGAATATGTGCAGGAAATCTATACCTATGACAGAAAAATGCTGGATGATTACGCGGCCACCGTACAGGAGGTCGCGGATCTGAAGGAGGATCTGGAGACCAAAAAGTCCGACCTGGAGGCGTCCCAGTACGAGCTGGAGCAGGAAGAGGCATCCCTTCAGGAATCCCTGGATGAGCAGAAGGCAATTTCAGCGGATTACGAAAAAGATCTTGCAAGGGCCGAAGAGCAGGCCGCTGCCTACAGGGAAAAAATCGAGCAGCAGAATGCGGAGATACAGCAGCTTGCCGCCGAGGAGGAATCCAAACGGGCAGAAGAGGAAGAAGCGCAGAGAAGAGCTGAGGAGGAAAGCCGTAAGGCGGAGGAGAGCAGGAAAGCGGAAGAAAGCCGCAAGGCAGAGGAGAATAAGAAAAAAGAGAGCGAATCCTCCAAAGCGTCGGAGCAGGAAACGCAGAAGGAATCAGAATCCAAAAGTACAGCGGCTTCGTCTTCCAGTTCGTCCTCATCGTCGGGCAGCAGCTCGGCAAGGGGCAGCGAGATTGCCAATTTTGCCTGCCAGTTTGTCGGAAATCCTTATGTACCCGGCGGAACCAGCCTGACGGAAGGAGCGGACTGCTCCGGATTCACCCAGTCCGTATATAAGGCGTTTGGCTACAGCATACCCAGAACTTCCTCGGAACAGAGAAGCGCGGGGTATGAGGTTTCCTATGCGGAGGCACAGCCCGGTGACCTGATCTGCTACGCGGGCCATGTGGCCATTTATCTTGGAAACGGCAGAATCGTTCATGCCAGCAGTGTCAAGACGGGAATCAAGTATGGAAACGCAGCCTATAAGACCATCCTGTCAGTGAGAAGAATAGTAGGATAAAAAACATAAAATGTTGCCCGACGGCAGCCGCGCCAGACGTGTATGGTGCCCATGATGAGTTTTACATCATGGGCACCACTTTTTTCCGGATTAATCCAGAATTCCTCTTACCGGATTATGGAACATGGGGGGACGACGCTCGTAGGTGGTAGAAAGCTCCACATAGCGGCCTTCCTGACTGCTCTTTTCAATGGCGGTCATGATCTCCAGCACATGAAGTGTCTGCTGCGCATCAGCCCGGGCCGCCCGTCCGGTCCGGAGGGCCTTTGCCATGTCGGCGAGTCCCAGGCCGCGGCTGTTTTCCGAATAATCGAAGAGCAGGGGCATTTCTTTGAAGGAACCGTCCTCCGGACGAAACAGCGTGATGCTTCCGCCGAAGCCGTTGGGATCCGGCACGCGCAGGGTGCCTTCGCTGCCATAGATTTCCAGATTATCCTGTCTGTCTGTATATACGTCAAAGGTGGTGGTGATGGTGCCAACCGCCCCGTTTTCAAACCGCAGAATACCGTTCACATGGGTAGGAACCTCCACGGGTACCAGGGTGCCGGATTTGGGGGCGCTTGTGATTACGCGCTGCTCGAAGCTTTTCGTGGTCAGCCCGGTGAGGCCCTTTACGCCGCCCAGAAGATTCACGAGAGCGGTCAGGTAGTAGGGCCCCATATCCATCATCGGTCCGCCGCCGTGCTGATAATAAAATTCCGGCGAGGGATGCCAGCTTTCATGGCCTCTGCAGATCATCTGGGCGGTTGCGCCGATGGGACGGCCGATGAAGCCGTCGTCAATGAGCTTACGGCAGGTCTGGATGGCCGCACCCAGGAAGGTATCCGGCGCGCCTCCGAGAAGCAGTCCCTTTTCGCTTGCCAGATCGGTCAGTTCTTTCCCTTCCTCAAAAGTCGCGGCAAGCGGCTTTTCACTGTAAACATGCTTTCCTGCCAGCAAAGCGGCTTTGGTCGTCGCATAATGCTCAAAGGGACGGGTGAGATTCAGAACGATCTCGATATCCGGGTCCTGAAGCAGCTCATCCATGCTGGAATAAGTGCGTTCGATTCCGTATTCCTTCTGTGCCTGCTCCATTTTTCCCGGAATCAGGTCATAAATGCCGAGCACCTGTGTTTCTTTAAAGACAGTGGTAAGATTCTTGAGATAGATGCCGCTGATGGCGCCCAGCCCCAGAATCCCGATTCTTACTTTTTCCATGCAACCTCTTTTCTTGCGGCGAACGGCCGCATCTTCAATCAATACATCTTGGCCGTATTCTCGAAACGTTCCGTGGTGAGGCCGTGTTCTTTGGCATACTGTTTTCCTTCTGCGGCCCAGAGCATACCCCGCTCCATAAGGACCTCCGCCTCGGGGGATTTGTCAAAGACATCGTCGTGGTGGCCCAGAGAATTGTAGAACACCCTGCCGTTTCCCCAGAATTTTGTCCATGCGACCGGCATATCCACCTCTTTGTTGGAGATATGATAGTAGGGAACAACGGGGAAGCGGGTGGTTGCCAGCACCTCTACAGCCGGATCTACGTGCAGGTAATACTGCTCGCTGCAGACGTTGAAATCCTCAATCCCTTCCACAATGGGGCTGGACCCCTTACAGATGTTCACCCGGTAGTTTACACCGTCTCCGCCGGGATGGCTTACCCATTGTCCTCCGGTCATAAATTGCCATTCCACGTCATCCCGGAAAGCGTCGCACATCCCCCCGTGACAGCCGGCAAGCCCGGTGCCTGCGGCGACAGCTTTCACGATATTTTCCCGCGCTGTCCGGTCGATCGTACCCATGGTCCAGCAGGGAATGATCAGATCCTGCGCCATCACAAGCTCCAGGTCCTTAAGCGCTTCCTGATCATCATAAATCCGGCAGGAATAGCCGTGTTTTTCCATGATCCGAGCGAAACGCTCCGAAACCGGTACGGGTTCATGGCCGTCCCAGCCTCCTCTGAAAATCAATACATTTCCCTTTTCTTTACCCATAATACCCTTGCTCCTTTCCTATGGCGGCCAAATCCGGAGATGCCGCCTTTCTCTCTGTTTCATGTGCTTGTATTATAACAGGACGGGCGGTATAATGATTGCCATAATAAAAAGAAAAACAGCCATAAATTGGCCTGTTTCAAACAGATGCAACAGAAAAAACGGTATCAACGTGAGAAAAAAGAGGGAAGCAATAGAAATGGCGGGAGGAAGAGAAACGGAAAGCCCGTTTTATGAAAAAGCGGGAAGATATCTGCACGCGGGAATTGCGGAAAATATGGTATTTCCGGTTCATCTGCATGAAGAGGCGGAGATCATCTATTGTCTGGAGGGAAGCCTTCAGACTACGGTTGCAAATCAGGTGAGAGAAGTGGCGGAAGGGGAGTGCGCACTGATTTTTCCGGGACAGATTCACGGATATCTCACGAAGGAGCACAGTCGTGTTCTCATGCTGATTTTTTCACCGGCGGCAGCGGGAGCATATGGGAGGACGCTGCAGAAGGTATGCCCGGAGAATCCTTTTATACAAAAGGAAAGGATTCCGCAGGACGCCCGGATCGCCTTTAAGAGATTATGCGCGCCTGAGGCCAGGGCGGACGGAAATCTGTGTGCGGCCTGGGTCGCGGTCCTTGTGGCGTCGCTCCTTCCTCACCTTTCCCTGCGGGAAAGTGCAGGACCTGAAAATATGGACCTTACCTGGCGGCTGATCCAGTATATCGGGGAACATTTTCAGGAACCGCTCACCCTGGATGGACTGGCGCGTGCGCTGCATGTGAACAAATATTATCTGTCCCATACCTTTTCGCGGAAGCTGCAGATGAACTTTCGGGAGTATCTGAATCACATCCGTCTGGACTATGCCAGAAGGCTGATCCGGGGGACCGACCGGCCGCTGACCGAGATCTGGGCGGAAGCCGGCTTTGAAAGTCAGAGAAGCTTCAACAGAGTGTTTCGGGAGATTGAAGGGATGACGCCTCTGGGATACCGCAAAATGGCGCAAAAGGAAATGCCGTGATCACTTTATTCGGCGGGGTTTTCCTGACGGTATTTTCTGGGGGACAGACCGAATTCCTTACGAAAGCAGCGGCTGAAGTAAAAGGGGTCCTCATAGCCGCAGCGGGCGGCCACCTGTTCTACGCTCCAGTCGGTGCCAAGAAGAAGGTCACGGGCATGTTCGAGCCGTACTCTGTCCGCGTAGCGGGCGGGAGATGTACCGGTGAGCTGGCGGAAGGCCTGAAAAAAGGCGGATTTTCCCATTCCGCTTTTCAGGAGCAGTTCATCCACATCGATATGCCGGGTTGGATTGTCATGTATGTAGCTGATGGCACGGCGCAGCCGCAGCTCGGTATAGCTGCCTACGGCGGCCCTGTGGAGCTCCAGATGGATTTCCAGAAGGATGGACTGCAGAAGCAGATTTTCCTGCCAGCGGTGCAGATAGGTTCCACGGCTGCGGACCGCCTCAATGGAACGGAATAATTCCGTGACACGGCGGCTTTCCGGAAGATGGAAGAAGTGCGGAAGATCCGGAAGAGAGGAATCGGTGTTAAAATGGACCGCATAAAAAATCAGGCAGTCGCCGTCGTCGGTTTTCATATCATGTAAAAGACCGGGACAAAAATACAGGAAGCTTCCGGGACAAAGGGGATGAATACCGCCTTCGATACTGGTCTCTCCCCGTCCGGACAGTATGAGAACGAGTTCATGATTTGAAATCCGGAATTGATCTGGAGACGTGAGGAGTATATCGCTCATAACCTGTTTCAATATACGGGAAAGGAAATGTTCTGTGAACTGTTCGGGCCGCTGATTGGGCTGGATGAAGAATGGAGAAGCCAGGGAGCGTCTGAGGAGGAAATCGGACTTGGGGCGTTTGAATGGGACTATGTGCTGAAAACGCAGGTCGCGGCGACATGCGGAGTGATGAATGACGTTCAGCCTCATACGATAAGGGAGGATGAGGACTACTGGGAGGGAATCGACGAATATGGACGATTATCCAGGATGAGCCAAAAATGCGCGACGCTTCCGCTTCCCCAGAGCTACCCGGTGACCTGCGGCGAGGACTGGGAGAGGATCAGACACTGGTATACCTTCCGGGAGGACAGGATCGACATGGAGGCCCTGCAGAACCAGAAAAAGCTGCATGACCAAGGCTATCTGACCGTCTTTTCCATACCGGGAGGCTTTGACGAGCCGCGCAATCTGATGGGAGAAGAGGCTTTGTGCATGGCCTATTATGATGAGCCGGAGATGATTGAGGATATGCTCGCGGTGATGGGGGATACGGCGGTAAAGGTGATCGAAAGGGTGGCGCAGATCGTTCCCATCGACTGCGTCAGCGTCCATGAGGATATGGCGGGCTGCAGCGGCCCGATGATCGGACCGCAGCTGGTACACGATTTTATGCGCCCCTATTATGAAAAGGTATGGGGTGCCGCAAAGCAGGCCGGGGCGAAGCTTTTTTCCCAGGACAGCGACGGGGATATCCGTCCGCTGATTGATGAGTTTCTCGTGTCAGGAATAAATGTCCTTTATCCCTGCGAACCGGCGGCGGGAATGGACATTGTAGAGTTGCGGAAAAAATATGGAACCCGCGTGGCATTTAAGGGAGGCATCAATAAATACCTTCTTCGGGAAGGAAAAGACGCCATCCGACGTGAGCTGGAGTATAAAATGTCCCAGACAACCATGGGAGGGGGAACGGTATTCGCTCTGGATCACAGAATCCCGAACGGCGTTCCTCTGGAGAATTACCGGTACTATGTGAAGCTGGGAAAGCAGATCCTGGGGATACCGTATACCGGGGAAAAGGGATGGGAGAGAATGGCGTTTTAGCCATTCACCTCCACCCTTATCCATCACGGCCCTCAAATCTTTCCTTCCTTTTCCTGCGTGTGCCAGGACGAATACAGAGTCTTAAATCAGATGTTCCATCACATATCTGCCGGCATGCTGTCCGGCATCCTCTCCCACCAGATTATAGGCATGCTGATAATAGTGAAACGCATCCTTCATGAGTCCCTGATCCCGCATACCGGCAAAGAGCCGGGAAACCATAGTGACCTGCGGGCAGGTATCGGCGAGGTGATCCTGCGCCTGCAGGATGGGGGCGTAGTCAGGAGCAGGCGACCCGGGCGTGGCGGCAGCATTATAATAGCCGATCCGGACCAGAAACAGGTGCTCAACCCCTTCGGAGAGAAGGGCTTCCAGCATCCGCAGAAAGTCCTTTTCATAGACCGAAGGAACGGTGCCAAGATCGCCGTCCGTTTCCCCCTGACACCACAGGACGAAGCGGTGTCTGATGGGAATGTGATTGTCCGTCAGATACCGTCCGGCCGTCTGCAGGCGCAGGAAGGCATCCTCCAGAAAAGGAGAGCCGGGCTGCCATTCCCGGATGGCGGAGCCGCCCTTGGAGGCGGAGATGCCGATGACGGGCGTGCGGGTCTCCCTGAAATAAGCGTTGATGAAGGAGGTGACCATGGAGCCGGTCTTCATGCCGGGCTCAAAGATGCCTCCGGGACGGTCTTCCTGTGCGCCGAAGGGCTCTTTGGCCGGATACAGCCGGTTCGGATCGCTGACTGCGCGAAATTCCCATCCGGCGCCCGGAAGACCGGCAGGAGCGCTCTGCGGAAAGCGCGGACATATGACGCCGCGTCCGGCCATGTTGGACTGTCCCATGAAAAGGAACAGGTCCGCCGGACCGTCCGGGCGGAAAGGAAAAGAGGATGTCTGTGTCATAGTTTTCTCCCTGTGGAGCGAGTCCGCTCCAGATCTTGAATCCATCTCGATTTTGTTATAAAATAAAGAAATGAAAGTGCTTACAAAAAGTATAATTTTTCTCAGGGAAAATGGCAAGCCTTTTTGAAAAAGGAAGGCGGCGAAAGGAGAGGAAAGGGAATGGACATCCGATTTAACTTATTTCCCGAAGGACGGGATAAGGCGCTCACCATGAGCTATGACGACGGACGCACGGCTGACCGGAAGCTGGTCGGCATCTTCAATGCGTATGGGATCAGGGGAACATTTCATTTAAACAGCGGAAAGCTGGATACGCCGGACTATATTTCGGCGCAGGAGGTAAAAGATCTGTATCAGGGGCATGAGGTTGCCGCACACACCTGCACCCATCCGTTTCTGGGGCAGCTGCCGGAGCGGATGCAGGTACAGGAGATTCTGGAGGACAGAGCGGCGCTGGAGCAGCTTGCGGGGTATCCGGTGACGGGCATGTCCTGGCCCTATGGTTCCTGCAGCGACGATGTGATCCGCGTGGCGCGCACCTGCGGCATCGTCTACAGCAGGACGGTTCGCAGCACGGAAAGCTTCGATATTCCGGCGGATTTTATGCGTTGGGATCCCACCACACATCACAACGGGGATCTGGACCGGCTCTGGGAGCGTTTCCAGGATGCGCACAGGAACGATATGCGGCTCTTTTACATCTGGGGGCACAGCTATGAATTCGATCTGGATCACAGCTGGGAACGGATGGAAGCCTTCTGTGAGAAGGCGGGAGGACATGCCGACATCTGGTATGCGACGAACGGGGAGATCAAAGCCTATCTGGACGCGCTTCACAGCCTTACTGTCGGCGCAAGGATGGATATGATCCATAACGGTTCTGCGCTGGATGTGTGGGTGAGCGTGGACGGTAAGCCTGTGCGCATCGGCGCGGGGGAAACCCGGAAATTTTCATAAAACAAAGAAGGGAAGGACAGGGAAATGCTTCGTTTATTTGAACAGCATGAAATCAGGAAAATAAAAGAACTGAACGGAATGTGGGATTTTGTCAGGGAGGATAACGGAAAGGCGTACCGGCTTCCCGTGCCGGGCTGCTGGGAGCAGCATCCGGACATGCTCACCTACAGAGGACAGGGAACCTACCGGACAAAGGTGAAGGTGGAACAGGATACCTGCCTGCGGCTGGAATTTAAGGGGGTCAGTCACACGGCCAGGGTTTTCTTTGACGGAAAACAGGTGGCGGAACATTACAATGCGTTTACGCCTTTTGCCGCGGTCATTTCGGGCGTGCAGGCGGGCGAGCATGAGCTGGTGGTCTGGGTGGACAACAGCTTCGGAGAACAATCGGCGCTGCACATTCCCAACGATTATTATACCTATGGCGGGATTACCCGCGGCGTTGGCATGGAAGAGATTTCTCCCGTTTATATCGAAAGGGTTCATTTCACGCCGGAATATGCGGACGGCGTCTGGTACGGAAAAACGGAGGTGGTCATCCGGAACGCGGGAGACAGAAAAGCGTCCTTCCGGATCAGTGGAGCGCTGGGGGGAACGTTTACCGGAACAGACTGCAGTCTGCTGGGAGAAAATGCGCTGGCAGAGATGACCGGAGAGGTGGAGCCGGGCGGAGAGACGATACTGACCGGACGGCAGAGCTTTGACGGCGTAACGCCCTGGACGCCTGTAGAACCGACGCTGTATCTTCTGAAGGTAAGGCTTTCCGTGGACGGCGAGGTGGTCGATGATCTGATCGAGCGTGTGGGCATCCGCACGGTGTCCGTACAGGACGGACGTATTTGCCTGAACGAAAAGCCGGTTTTCATGAAGGGATTTAACCGGCATGAGGATCATGGTATGTGCGGCTGTGCGATCCCTCTGCAGCTCATGGTGCAGGATCTGGAGCTGATGCACGATATGGGCGCGAACGCGGTGCGCACCTGTCATTATCCCAACGACGAGCTGTTTCTGGATCTCTGCGATGAAAGAGGGGTTCTGGTATGGGAGGAAAATCATGCCAGGGGACTGGATCTGGAGCACATGATGAATCCCAATTTTGACATCCAGTGCGAGAACTGTATCCGAGAGATGATTGAAAATCATTATAACCACCCCTCCATCGTGATCTGGGGAATCCTCAATGAATGCGCAAGCGAGACGGAGGAGGGCAGGAAAAAATATGCCGCCCAGTATGCCCAGATCCGCAGAATGGACCAGAGCCGTCCCACAACCTCTGCCACCTGCAGGCATTTCACGGACATCTGCCTGGATCTTCCGGACGTGGTTTCCTTTAATATGTATTCCGGCTGGTATCAGGATGTTCCGGTAAAAGAGCGCCATGAACAGGAGATGGACTGGATCGCGTCCGCAGGCGGGGCGGGAAAGCCCGTTATCGTCAGCGAATTCGGCGCGGCGGCAATGTACGGCTACCGGGACCGCGGCCGCTGCAAATGGAGCGAGGAGCGGCAGTCGGACATCATCAGGGAGAATCTGGAGGTTTACCGGAAGGATCCCCGGCTTTCCGGCGCGTTCATCTGGCAGTTCGCGGACTGCCGCGTGACGGAGGAGGGCGGCTGGTTTTCCACCCGTGCCCGCAGCCATAACAATAAGGGCGTGGTGGATGAATACAGAAGGCCCAAAATTGCCTATGATACGGTAAAGGAGTTCTTTGAAAACTGGGACTGATGCCCCGGAAGGGAGGCAAGAGTGAAAAATATGAAATATCTGAGTCTGATCGCTGCCATTTTCACAGGAGAATATTTCCTGAAAAACCGCATGGAAAAAGAGCTGGAATCGGGAAAAACGAAGGAAATCCTGAAAGGACGCATATTGCTTCGAAAATACCACAATGAGGGCGCCTGCCTGAATCTGGGAGAAAAGAAAACAAAGGTGGTTGCCGCCGTTTCCCTGCTTCTTACGGCTGCGCTGTCTCTGGTGTTCCTGTTCACTCTGACGAAGCACGGCTGTGCGGCCCTGAAAACCGGGCTTTCCCTCCTGCTTGGTGGCGCATGGAGCAACACTTATGACCGCCTGAAAAGAAAATATGTGGTGGATTATTTCAGCTTTAATGTGAAATGGAAGCCCCTGCGGCAGATCATTTTCAACCTTTCCGATTTCTGCATTCTGATCGGAGCATTGATCCTGGCATTTAAGGGGGACGGCATCGCGGACTGAGCCTGTTCCTTCGGCGGCGGCCTTTCAGACCTGTCTGGAAGCCGCCGCCAGATTTTACATGAAAATTACACCGGTCTGCTATCCGTTTCCGGAAAAATGGGTACAATAAAAGCAGAAGGGTATCCAAAAGGGACTGCCGACTGCCTTTATATGCGGCGGAAAGGAAGGCTGGAATCCTGTTCAGCCTTCCATCCCAGGATACGGAAACGGGAGCTTTTATGGACAACAGCAGCGGAAAAATCGGAAACCGGATTTCGGAAACGGGCAGGGCCGACGTATCGTTTTACAGGACTGCCGCGGTCTGCCTTGCGGTCTATCTCATCCTGGCCCTTGCCGGAGCGTGCGCCATTGCCGTCGAGCGGATGGGATGGGAGACCCCGCCGGGGGAATATTATGAGATGGAAACGGACATGACCGAGTTTGAAGGACCGCTGGAGGAAATCGGCCTGAACAGATGAGATACGGCCGGCTTTCCTGTCGTCAGAATTTCATCCTGCCGGAAAGGACGGCGGTGCCGTCCGGCTTTATGCCGGCTGCCAGCCAGGAATTGCCGTCCGTCTTCCGATACATCCGGATTTCGTCGTGATAAAAACTCTGGGCCAGAAAATGCAGTTCGATTTCCTTCAGGCTGTTCTGCGCGTAAAATTCCGGAGAAAATACATTTTCCATCAGATTAACATATCTCAGGTTTGCCATATGGCGGCTTTTATCCAGATCGGAATACTGTACCGTATGGGAAAAGACATATTCCATTTCGGACAGATCCGGTTTGATTCTGGAAAAAGGCGCCAGATCAATTTTCTCGCCGGAGGCTGCAGCTTCCGGCATCTCAATATCGGACAGGCGTCCGATTTTCTGTTCTTTCAGGTGAAAGACGAAGCTTTCCAGCCTTCCCAGAGCGCAGACCTCCTGCCCGGCGGAAATTTTCAGATCCTGCCAGATTCTCATTTTATCCTGTTTCTCGATCCAGGTTTCCAAATGAAGCGGCCTGGAATAATCCACCCGTTTGAAAACACGCATTTTATACTTGGTATAGATCCACGCGGCCCCATAATTTTCCGGCAGCGTATCGTTCCCTTTTCCCATATGATAAAGATGTTCTGTTGACATATCCTGAAAATAATACAGATAGGCGCGCGCACCGATGAAACCATCCGCGTCCGAATCGCGAAACATGGGAGCGTAATCCTTTTCAAATCTTAACAGCTGTTCCATTTTTACCTCCGAGGCCGCGAGGAGAAATCACGCAGGTGATTTCTCCTCTGCGATCACAACAGTTTTGTGCTTCAGCGCAAAACTGCCGATTGAAAAATAAGCCATCGGGTTTATTTTTCAATCTTTTCCTCCATGCCGAAGCGGTTTACGCCGGGTTCATGAGCTCTCCCAGGACTCTAAATATAAAGAATATATCACGGTATGAATTCGCCGTCAACGCTTCCCGTATCCTGTCGTCTGAGGTAAAATAGGTTGTTGCTGCTGTTCGTCAGAAAGCGGATGACAGCAGAGGAGGAACGCTTCCTCCTGCAGTTGTAAGAAAACCGTAAGAATTTGATGTGCCGATCTGTAAGAGAAGGGGAGTAAGCTGTACCCGTAAAGCGGAAAACTGGAGGATGATATGAACGAATGTGTGCTTGTCGTGGATGACGACAGAGAAATTGTGAAGGCGATCGCCATTTTGCTGGAAAAGGAGGGATATCAGGTATGCAGGGCGTATGACGGGCTGCAGGCGCTGGATATTTTGATGAGCCGCGAG